>JAYTMV010000450.1:0-2696 GCA_043728175.1 Sphingomonadales bacterium | reverse complement strand
GGATATGGTCGCGGCTGGGCAACGGATTGGCCTGATCCGTTTTGGCAGCCGGGTTGATGTATATCTGCCCGAAGGCACCGCGCCAAAAGTTGCGCTTGGTCAGCGGATCGTTGCTGGTGAAACTGTGCTGGCGCGGATTGGCGACGGCGCCAGCGTGGCGGGCACAGCCTTGTGAGGATATGACTGTGAATGAAGACGAAGGCGGCGCTCCGACACTGCGGCGTGGTCTTCCGCTTCGCGCAATTGCGCCAAATGCGATTACCGCGCTTGCAATGTGTTTTGGCCTGACGGGCATTCGTTACGCAATATCGGCGACGGGCGTAAATCCCGGCCCATCGGATTGGGAGCGGGCGATTGGCGCGATCATCATCGCCGGCCTGCTTGACGGGATTGATGGGCGCGTCGCGCGGCTCCTGAAAGGGCAGACGCGTTTTGGGGCGGAACTCGATTCGTTATCGGATAATGTCGCGTTCGGGGTTTCACCTGCGCTCATCCTTTATCTTTGGTCGCTTCAGCAATTTCCGCGCTTCGGCTGGATTTGCGCGCTCGCGCTTGCGATTGCTTGCGCACTGCGACTGGCGCGGTTCAATGCACAAATTGATACTGAGGAACAACCACATAAGTCGGCGGGCTTCTTGACTGGGGTGCCCGCACCGGCTGGGGCAGGGTTGGCGTTTTTGCCGCTCTATTTGTGGATCGTTACCGAGAATGAATGGTTCCGCCAGCCGATGGTGGTTGCGCCGTGGGCGGCCTTTGTTGCCATCCTGATGATTTCAAATGTCGCGACCTTCACTTGGGCTTCAATCCGGTTGCGCAAAAATCTGCGGCTTGATGTGATCCTGCTGACGGCGCTGGTTGGAACTACACTTTTTTCAGACCCGTGGATCACGCTGATTGGCATTGCTGTGCTTTACCTGCTGTCGATTCCGTTCAGCATTCGCAGCTATGCCAAGGTCAAGCGGCCAAAGGCAGCGGCGACTGTGGCTCAATAGGCAATCGCCTTACTGGCTTTGGTAACGCCTGATTTTTGCCGAAGGTTACAAAGGTGACACGGAAATCAGCTTTCGATGAACGGCCTGCGAGGGCATTGCCAATGCGTGCGCGGTGGGCAAAAAGCGTTCCCCCAATGATGCCAAGCGCCAAACCTAATAGGGCCAGAACGACCAAAATTGCGAGGATATGCATCGATAGTCTCCCTTTGTTCCGTCACAGATGTTCGTTTATTGTTCCGGTGTCAAGTGGCTTGTGTGAAAGACATTAAATTTTTTGCGGAGCATAATGTTCCCACACGGGCAAATTTATGTGTCAGGCTGAATTTTTAACGCGATGGGCTGGGCGCGCTGTTTTTCGGGCAGATCTCGAATTCATTAGGTTTCGCAAAAAAAAAGCCTAGTTAAGAAATACGGGGATCGTTAAACTGGACAAGCCGCAGATTATTCTGCCGGGAATGGCTTTCGCTGCGCGAGTCTCCGGTTTTTGAAATGATACCTCAATTATGTTACCGCATTCACCCGCGCATCCCGATATTTCGGTTAATCTTGCGCTCGCCGTTATTGCTTCATCGAATGCGCCCGTTTTGTTGCTTGATGGTGATTTGAGCGTCATCGCGGCGAGCGACTCTTTTTGCCACGCATTCCATATCGATGCCGAAAGCATTTCGGGCGCGTCGCTTGCCATGATTGGTGAAGGCGAATGGAATGTGCCGCAGTTACGATCCTTGCTTGAAACAACGGTTGCGCAACACGCACAGATCGACGCGTATGAAATGGATCTCAAGCGCGAAGGCCAGCCAACACTTTGTCTGGTGCTCAACGCGCATTTGCTTGAATATGGTGATCCGGAAAATGTAAGACTGGTACTGGCGATTTCAGATGTCACCGACGTGCGCGCCGATGCCATAAAAAAAGATGATTTGGTGCGCGAAAAGGCAATTCTGCTTCAAGAACTTCAGCACCTCGTTGCCAACAGCCTGCAAATCATTGCGAGTGTGCTGATGCAAAGCGCGCGCAAGGTGCAATCGGAAGAAGTGCGTGGCCACCTGCATGACGCACATAGCCGGGTGATGTCGATCAGTGTTTTGCAGCAACAGCTTTCAGCATCGCGCATCGGTGAGGTCGCGCTCCGCCCTTATTTCACTGATTTGTGCAAAAGCATTGGCGCTTCGATGATCTCCGATTCGAGCAAGCTGAAACTGGTTGTCGCAGTAGATGAAAGCGAAATAATGGCCGATGTCTCGGTCAGCTACGGCTTGATCGTGACAGAGCTTGTGATCAATGCGGTCAAACATGCGTTTCCTGACCAGCGCGAAGGCAAAATTGAGGTAAGCTATACCTCAGATGGCGGCAAATGGGCTTTGATTGTGCGCGATAATGGCATCGGAATGCCGATTGGCCTTGATGCCCCCAAGCCAGGGCTTGGCACCGGGATCGTCGATGCGCTGTCAAAGCAGCTTCATGCGACCGTGAGGATCACTGACGCAAATCCTGGAACCTGCGTTTCAATCACGCATAGCTGAAACACTTGCAATCTGTGGCTGCGCCCGCTAAGCGCGCCGTTCAATCCCGCATGGGTGGCATCATAAACCGGTGTGAAGCTTTGTCCTTGGTCAAGTCAGGGGGCTTCATTCTCGCCGCCCAGTGGACTAACCGGAAAGGAACTATCCCCATGGCGGCTCCGACTGTCACCATGCATCAGCT
>JAYTMV010000449.1:0-7156 GCA_043728175.1 Sphingomonadales bacterium | reverse complement strand
GGTCACCTCGCCGAGCGCATTGACCTCATAACGCAGGCTGCCATCGCCATCATAATAAAACACGGTTTTGTTACCAGCCGTACCGCTGCCATCGGGATCAATCCGTGCAATCAAGCGATCTGCCGCATCATAGCGGTACTGTGTGCCGTGGCGCGCATAAACATCATCAAGTTGCGCCTGCGTCGGGTTCGCGCCAAGGGCTATCAGTGCTGCGCTGCCAACACCGGAAAGCGCGAGGATCAACCGTCCCTTGGCATCGTAACGGTTGGTGTTGGTTCGCGTTTCAGTTGAAATGGTTTCCGATGTGGTGTCTGAAATCAGATTGCCGATATTATCATAAACATAGGCCGTCGTCTCTGTACCGCCCGTCAACAATCGCACCCGACTTGTTACTTGCCCCAGCGCGTTACGCGTATAATTTGTGGTTTCCAACGTTCCCGTTGCGGCAGGCAGCGTTGCCAGCGTGTAGGCTGTGTTCGCCGCAACCTTTGCACCGCGCACTTCCTGATCAACATCGCCGCGCGCGGTGTAATGATAGCGGGTGACATTGCCCTCACCGTCAATCGTCGCGCCAACGAGGCTGCGGCCGTCATAAAGCGTATATTGATGAATATCGCTTGGATTAACGGTCGCCGCCGATTTGGCCTGCGCGAATGTACCTGATGACAGATAAGCAATACCGGGGTTGGTCGTATAACGAATGCGCTCCACTTCGCGCCCTGCTTTGTCATAGACAAATTCAGTGAGGAACGCCTCCTCATCAAGCGTCCCGGCAAGCAAGCCATCATTATCATAGAAATTACGGATTACCCGATCATAGCCTGCGTTAACCGCTGGCAGACTCAAAGCGGTTGGCGGCGCAAGCTTGAACGCATCAAGCGTCGCCGCTGCGAGCAGGTTGGCATAGCGTGTTGTGCCTGTCAGGCGTGACGCACCGTCATAGCGGTATTGCGTGACCGCCCCGACGGCATCAATCGTTTCGACCAACCGCCCGGCTGTGTCATAGATATTCCAATTGTGGCGATCTGATGCGCTGGCGGTTGGCCGGATATTGGCGATTTCGGTATTGACTGCCGGATTGCCAAGAGCAGTAATCTGAGCCGCACTGAGCAGGGCGTTATACGCAACGCTTGAGATCAGGAGATCAGCACCGTCATATTTATATTCTGTGATTGAGCCATCGCCCTCCACATCAGCCGTCTTGCGGCCCAACCTGTCATAGAGGACATAGTTTTTCGTCCCGACCGGGTCAGTCGTAATCCGCAAACGCCCTAAGCTGTCATATTGATACGTCGTTGCATCGCCTGGGTTGCGAATGATTGACGGCGCGCCGACAATAAGCGACTGCCCCACCCGAGATCCGCCGGAAAGATCAAGATAGATATAGGCATCTCCGTTACCACTGGTTTGATATGTTCTCGTGATTTCAATGCGGGTTTCCTGCGTTGTGGAAAGACCAGAGATAGTCCACAATCCACCCAAAGCACGTGTCAGGGTGCCAGGGCCAGCAACAATCCGCGCCGTCGATAAATCTGCACTTCCCCACGCTGCGCCTTGGTTATCGTACAATCCGATACTTTGTAATGTAGCCGATCCTTCAACCGCTTTTATTGACACCCCCAATGTAACGGTGTCACCAGCGTTGATTGCAAAACCGCTTGTAACGGCTGCATTACTCGTTGCCGTTTTGGTGAAGCGCGTCGCCAAAGACCCATTGACCGTGCCAGCGGAAGCCGTTGCAAGTCCGCCCGCATTCCACTGATTAATATCAAGCCCGAGCGTGCCCGCCGTGTTAACAATCGACGCCCCCGCCTCATAACGGGTTTTAATAAGCGACGGCGCCGAGGCAATCAGAGCATCGCCAGTGACACCGCCGGAAAGTTGAACATAAAGATAGCCCGATGCAGCTTCAGCCTGAGCAAAATTTCGCGTCACTTCAATGCGCGTAGGTTCACCATTGGCAAGCCCTGATATGCGCCATAATCCGCCAACATCCTGAAATAATGTTCCAGGGCCGGAGACAACACGCGCGGTTGAAAGGCTGTTCAATCCCCAGCCAGTTATGCTACCGTAAATCCCTAAATATTGAGTGGTTTTATTACCGACAGCTTGCAAGGATACCGCATAGGTGATCGTTTCCCCTGCTTGTGCGGCTATATTTGCACTGACAACAGCGCCATAGGTTTGTCCGGCCTGAATTTCGTATCTATTGCCCGCTGCACCGTCAATTATGCCCGAAGATGTGCGATTTAGGCTATATGCTGTCCATTGATTTGCGTCGTTCAAGTCTCCCGCCAAATTGTCGCTCGCCACCCCGCCACGGCTTTCGATGAAGCTGATTTGCTCGCCCGCGCGGTTGTAAACGCTTGTTTGCAACAGCCCGTTGGCTTGCGTCACAACCGTGCGCGCGTCTGCGTCAATATAGCTTGTTCGGGTGCCGATGCCGCGCGCATTGGTGAACCGGATCGTGCGGCCAAGTCCATCATAAGCATAGGTTTCGGCCTGTCCGCCGTCGTTGGTCAGGCGGCTCAGCAAATTGCCGGCCTGATCATAAACCGATGTAGTGCGCGAAAAATCAGCACTTGTGATCCCAGCGCCAGCGCTATCGGTGCGAGAGAAACGCGTGACGATGGCGACATTGCCACGGAAATCATACGTCGTATCGGTTCTAAGCGAGCTGCTTTTATCAGCGATTGCAGAAACCCACGCAGCAATTTCAGTCTCAGCGCTTGTCCCGCTTGTGTAGAAATTGGCTGTGTAGTCGATTTCGGAAAGCCGCTGCCCCGCTGCATTATAGCGATATTCAGTGACGCGGCCTTCGGCGCTCACGATAAAGCGTAGCTGATTTGTCGCGCTATAGGCATAACGCGTGGTCAAAGGTGTGGACGGTTGCGCAGCGCCCGCGCCGTCAGGGTCAGCGATGGCAAAACGCGTTTCGGTCAGCCGTTCATTTTTTGCACCGTAAGTATAACGGACGGTATTGCCCGCGAGATCGCGCTGTTCGGTCAGATTGCCATTGCCATCATAAACGTTCGACTCTTGGCTGATCAAAGAACCGCCATTATGCAACCGCGCAACCGATATTACATCGCCGTTGGTATTATACTGATATTGGGTGATCTGCGTTGGTGCGCCGACGATGGCAGGGGGCGAGGTGATCTGGGTTAATTGGCCTGCCGCATTAAAACTGAAATCGGTGCGATTGCCTTGGGGATCAAAAATAGCTGTAAAGCCATTGTCATAGCCTATTTGGGTTGTACGCTTTACACCCGCTTCAACTGTCTGGCTGAAATTAAGAACACGACCTACGCCATCATACACAAATTCAAGCAATGAACCATCGGTCTGGCTGATTGAGGCGACACGCTTTGAGGTGCCATCATAAGTGTAGCTGGTGACATAAACGCGCCCATCGGCGATATTATTATCCTCTGGCGACACATCGACTGTGACGGCGCTTAGCCGGTTAGAGACATCATAAGCATATCGTGTGCGGGTAAGCGTTTTGGCTGCACCCTGCGGGTCTGTGTAGCTTGTGACTAAACTGGTCAGATTATTGCCTGTGTAATTAAGTGAAGTGTAATTTCCATCAGCAGTCGTTACTCTGGTTAACAAGCTTCCAGTGTAGCTATAAATAATTTGATTGCCGTCAGTGTCTGTACTTGAGGTAACGCGCCCGTTATTCGCGCTGTCATAACGCTCCACGATACGGCTATTGCCATCAACAAAAGTCCAAGTGGTTCCAGAAAAAGTCAATTGATCATAGGCACCATCGCCATCGGTCGAAACATAGGCGGATTTTGATGCGTTATAATTAAACACTGTTTCGTTGCCGTCAGCACCCGTTCGCGTGACCTTACTGCCATTTGCACCCAGAGCGCCGACAAGTGTGTGAACACGCAGAACTGCGCCGATGCGGAATTGATCACCATTGTCACCGTCAAATCCGCCTAGGCTATTGTAGGTTCGACTGATGAACGCATCAGGGCCACGTCCAATCAATATCTCATCGCGATTGTTGACAATCAGATTTCCGTTTGCGGCATTGACAAAAATAGCATCGCCAGCGCGACCAAGCGCCGCCAAGCCAAACGCACCGCCAAGGACATTGGCAGAGCTGCGCTCAATCCCCAGACCATTGCCGGTTACAATCGCCACCATCGGCCATTCCTCTCATCAGACACAAAGAAGAACGAGGCATTGCTGCTACGCCTTCCATTAGTATAATCTGCAAATTGAGAAATTGGTTTAGTCTTATTTTCATAATCTGAATTTTTTTGATTTTAACACACAATGACTTGCTTCACATAGCGCAGCGTGGTGCAATGAACTCATATGATTAAAAGGCTTTCTTAAAATGTCTGAAACTGATCGTCTGGTGCGCCTGCTTGGCTACATATTGCAAGATCCTGATAATCTTCGCTTGATTGCCGATGCTGCTAATGTCGCATTTGATGCGCGTGACCCGGTTACCGCGACTAGGCTCATCGGTGATTATGCAGCGCGCGCAAATTTGACGCCTCAACTCCTCAATTTACAAGGCATGATCGCGCTGCAAACAGGCGATCACAGCGTGGCTGTGAAACTGTTTTCAGAACTGATTGATGATCATGATGCGCCAGATCTCCGTTTCAATCTCGCATGGTCATACGCGATGATGGGCGATCATGACGCTGCGCTTGATGAGCTAAGCGACGATGTAGTGACACATGTGCCGCGTGCGGCGGCGCTTAAAGTGCAAATGCTCCATCATTTGGGGGCGGTTGAGGATGCGCTTGCGGTTGGTCAAGGTTTAGCGGAGCTTTATCCTGAGAATAGTGATTTGTTTGGTGCGCTCTCGGTCGCTGCGATGGATGCTGATGATATTACACTTTCTGAACATTATGCCCGAAATGCGGGCTCAAGCCCCGATGGGCTGACAAGCCTTGGCTTGATAAAACTGAACGAAGACTCGCCAGAGCAAGCAATAGCTTTCTTTGATCAGGCTCTTGCTGGTCATCCAAAGGCACCCCGTGCTTGGCTCGGCAAGGGGTTAAGCCTATTAAGCATCGGCCAATCCCGCGAAGCCGCGCATCATATTGATATAGGTGCGGAACTATTTGGGGATCATATCGGGTCATGGATCGCTTCGGGATGGGCGCATTTCATCAACCATGACCTTTTAGCCGCACGCACCAGCTTTGAACGCGCGCGCGCGCTTGATGATAATTTTGCTGAAAGCCACGGCGGCCTTGCCGTCGTTGCGCTTGCTGAGCAACAGATTGACAGCGCCCGGCGTAGCGCCGCCATCGCAATTCGGCTTGATCGCAATTGTTTTTCAGGGGCGCTCGCCAAAAGCCTTATCGCCGAGATTGATGGCAATCCTGCGCTGGGCAAGCGCATACTTGATCGCGCTATCAACATGCCCGCCGGGCCAGACGGCAAAACAATTGCTCAGGCAATGGTTGGGATCGGGATCGGCAAAGGGCTTTCACGCCGATAGCGAGCCCAGCAATGTCTCCATCTGATTTGCGAGCTTAGGGTCTGCCTCCATTGCTTCAGCGACCCGGTTGATCACTTGCTGAAAACCGGCTTCATTGGCGAGTTTGCTGCCAAAGTTTTCAGTCAGCATTTGTTCAATCATCATCCGGCGCAACTGTTTTTTATCAGCACCCGCCCTGGCCGCCAATACCATCAAGTTCGCCTGCGGTGCTCCGGTTTCGCTTAGCGCTGGTTGACCTGTTTGGGCTGCGCGCGCGTGCGCTTCAAGCCGCGCTCGAAGCAATATGGCAAATCTGTCAGAAAGAGAGACAGGCCCCATCATGTCTTGCGGTAACCGCCGCTGTCACGAACCTCGTAGGACTGGAACAATTGCTGAGCCGCTGAAAGCGGCACTGATCCCTCCTGTTCATCACGCACCGCTCTTTTGGCGCGGCACTCGTCTATGATAAGCTGCATATCATCATTGATAAGCGGATGTTCATGATTAAGCGCAATCCCAGCTTCAAGTAGTAACAACGCCGACGCAAAATCATCGACTGCCAATCGTCCCAAACCATTGGCGAAAATACGCAGCGGATTATCATCGGCAAGCTGATCCAGCGGTTCCCAAGTATCAACGGCGGCCGCAGGCAAACCCGACGTCAGTTCAAGGAAACCAAGCTGGAACCGGGCCAGCGCATAATCGGGTGCAATCGTGATTGCCCGCCGAATGGCATCACGACCTTCATCATAGCGTTGCGCGCTTGCCAATACGGAGCCTTTGAGAAAATGAAGCTGTGCGTCGTTGGGATGATTGCGCAGCGCGGCCTCAATCTCCAGAAGCCCTTGATTTTCGTCGGCACTAACGGTTCTTAACAATCTATCCAACACATCGGGCGCGCATGTTTGGGCCGACATAAGTTCATTCATCAACCGTCTCCTGATGCAAGGGCGGGCCACGTTTGGCTCTAACCGGATTTAGCAAACGTCGGCGCAAATGGGCAATGGCTTGCTTGTGAATCTGCGATACGCGGCCTTTGGTAATGCCAAGCCGTGCGCCAATCTGATCAAAACTAACACCACCTTGATAATGATAGCCAATGATTAACCGCTCCCTTGACCCCAAACCAACGACTTCGGATTGGATCCGTGCCAGCGTTTCTTGCCACACGGCGCTTTCATAGGCATTTGGCTGACGGCTGTCTGTCTCATCATCAACATACATCCCCGTCCCTTCAAGCATGAAGCCAATCGCCAAACCTGCGGCAACCTCTGCAAGTTCGGCCAGCGTTTGTTCAATCTGATTTCCTTGCGCGTTTCCTTCTTGAACTGAAAGCGATTGCGCTCTGTCCCGGGTAATTCTGCGTTTGAAATTAAGCTGTTCACGCATTTCGCTCATTCTGGCCACGCCGTCGATAATGCTTCCCGCGATCCGGCGATTACCATAAAATCGAAAAGCTACGCCGCGATCGGGTTCAAATCGGTCAATCGCGTCTAGCAAGCCAGCACAAGCAAGCTGGTGTATATCTGCATAATCAAGGTCGCCCGCATTACGAAGCCTATACTGGCGTGTTGCGATACGTCTTGCCAGAGGGAGGTATAATGCAAAAAGCCGATGACGTACTATGTCTTCAGCGCTTGACCGATACTGCGCCCACAGCGCGCGCTCTGACTCATCGGTTACTGCAATGAGCGC
>JAYTMV010000448.1:0-2266 GCA_043728175.1 Sphingomonadales bacterium | reverse complement strand
CATACGCCCGCTGAGGGCCATTGGTGGCAGGTCGCCCGTTTCGCACTTAATGAGGGCTGCGTCTCAATCTCAAGCGATGGCAAGCATTTGTCAAAAAAGCTGATGTGTAATGTTAACGGCGGGGATATTGGTTCAATGCGCTTTGCGCTTGATCCGCACTGCTTCGTGCATTGCACAGCAGACTGTGTTTTCATGTTCAGCGCGATGCCAATCGGGCCGCACGAAACCCATGTCTACAGCAAATGGTATGTCCATAAGGACGCTGTGGAGGGGGTGGACTATGACATTCCTATTCTGACTGAGCTTTGGACAACAACCAATTTGGAGGACAAGCAGCTCGCCGAGAATAATCAGGTGGGGGTGAATAGCGTCGGCTACACCCCCGGCCCCTATTCGCAAGAGGCCGAGATGCTCGCGCAGAGATTTACTGACTGGTATTGCGACAAAGCCCGTGATTATATTGCGGCCAATGGCAATGGATAAACCCGAAGGGCTGCGCCCCGAAACGCTGGCGGTCGCTTTTGGCTATGACCCTGAAATGGGCATGGGATCAGTCAAGCCGCCGATCTTCATGACATCAACCTTTGTCTACCCTTCCGCGCAACATGCAAAGGATGTGCATGAGGCCTATTTTGATGGCACCGGGCCGTTGGTGGGTGAGACCAACCACATCTATTCGCGGCTCGGCCATCCAGGCCTTGATTTCCTCGAAAAGCGGCTGGCGGCGATTGATGGCGCGGAGGAAGCGGTCGCCTTTTGCAGTGGCATGGCTGCGCATTCGAGCATAGCGCTGGCGCATGTCCGGCCCGGCGACAGCGTGCTGCACGGGCGCCCAATCTATGGCGGCGTTGATATGCTCTACAACAGCATCATGCCGCAGTTTGGATCATATGCGGTGGCCTATCTGGACGGTGCCGATGAGGCTGGCGTCCGTGTTAGTGCCGAGGCTGCGATGGCCAAGGGGCCGCTCAAACTGATCATCGCGGAAACGCCCGCGAACCCGACAGCGGCGATAGTCGATCTTGACCTGATGGTGCGGATTGCGGATGAGGTTGGTGCGCGCCAAGGCCACCGCCCGCTTGTCGTCGTTGACAACACATTGCTCGGCCCGTTTGCGCAGCGTCCAATCGCGCACGGCGTTGATCTGTGTATGACCTCACTCACCAAATATTGCGGCGGGCATAGCGATTTGCTGGCGGGCGGCGTGAGCGGGCGCAAGGATTTGATTGATCAGCTCCGCATGTTGCGCACAACTTGGGGCAATCATCTTGATCCCTATACGAGCTGGCTCGTGCTGCGTTCGCTCGAGTCAGTTGCCGTCCGCACCGAACGCGCGATGAGCAATGCGCGCGAGGTGGCGGAATTCTTACGTGATCATCCCAAGGTCGCGGGCGTCACCTATCTTGGTTTCCTCGCACAAGGCACACCGCAACGCGCGGTTTATGATCGGCAATGCAAAGCGGCGGGATCAACCTTTTCCTTCCATTTGCACGGCGGTGAGGCGGAGGCGTTTCGCATGCTTGATAAGCTCCGCCTGATGAAAATGGCGGTCAGCCTTGGTGGCTCCGAAACGTTGATCTGCCATTCAGCGAGCACCACCCATTATGCAGTTGCCCCAGAGCAACGCCTAGCGGGCGGCATTACCGATGGCACAATCCGGTTGTCGGTCGGGCTTGAGCATGTTGACGATCTGATCGCAGATCTCGCCCAAGCGCTGGAGGCGGTGTGATGAAACTCAATTTTACTGGAACCGATCTGTGCGCGGTGGGTGGCACGCGGAGCGCCGCCGAAGCGCGATATGATGTGGTCGTCATCGGCGCGGGGCCAAGCGGGATTACTGCCGCGATCACAGCGGCAAACGCAGGATCGTCAGTATTGCTGGTTGACGAAAATCCGGTTTCGGGCGCGCTGATGGGGAATGATACCCCGCTCTATTTCGGCGGGCGCATGACCACCGCGACGCAGAACAGCGAGCGTATGCTCGAAGCCATTTTTATGAGCATGGCCGATCTTGAAAAAGCGATAGAAGCTGGCGTCGAACTGCTACTCGGCACCACGGCATGGGGCGTGTACCGGAACGGCGCTGGGGTCAGCAGCTTGCCCGAACAGGTTGTCGGCCTGGCCGATGCCGAACGATCATGGATGGTTGGTTTTGACAATATTGTGCTCGCCACTGGCGCGCGCGATTTGGCAATGGCCTTTCCGGGTTGGAACCAGCCGGGGGTGATGGGGGCTGCGGCATTGCAGATGTTGCTGACCCGCTATG
>JAYTMV010000447.1:0-3992 GCA_043728175.1 Sphingomonadales bacterium | reverse complement strand
GCAATCCGGTTAGGCTGTCATAATGCGCCATGTAACGGACTTTTTCTTCGGCCAACCGCTGTGCAGTAATATCTGTGACGACGCCCCGATGGCCGCCCTGAATGCCGTGATTGGGCCGCGCCGTGATTGACCACCAATGCCGTTTTTGTCCGACATGGAGCGACACGATATGATCGCGAAACGGCTGTTTGGAAGCAATTAGGCGCGTGAATTCGATCTGTTGTGCGCCGTGGTCAATTAACTCAATAAATTGCAGGTCGACCAGTGTTTCGCGCGGGCGGCAGGTTGCGGCGGCGAGCCGATCACAGGGGCTTTTGATAAGTCCAATATCATTTATTTCGATGAGCCAGTCAGAGCCTTGCTGTTCATAATCATTCAGGAGCAGGCTGATGGTTTCGGCTGACTCGGCGAGCGCAAGTTCACGTTGCTTGCTTTCAATAAAGTTTGCGGCTGCGCGCTTTATGGCTCCAAACAAAACAATGCAATAACAGCCCAGTAGCGCACAGCCAGCATAGGCTGCGGTTGTGCCAATTGAAACGAGTGCGACAAAACTGCCTATTGCGCAAAGCCCGACAAATATCCGCGCTGGCCGTGCGAGCGTCCGAAACGAAATCGTCCCAGCCCCCATCATGCCAGATCCAATGATGCCGACAAGCAATTGCTGCTCTTGGGTTATACTGGCCAAAGGCACGCCAATCGCCAACGCCCACCAGATGCCAAGCAGCCACGTGTTCCATTCGACGTGACGATAAATATTGGACAAGTCTGCATCGTTGTCGCCAAATTCAGCAGGCACCTTGCCATTGCACCACAGGCGGTGCGCCATAAGCCCAAATATCGTTAAAATACCTAAGAAAATGACCCATAGATCAAGTGCATAAAAAAAGACAAAGCCCATGACTGCCGCGTTGATCACATTGGCCGCAGCCGATGCACGGGCACCTTTGGCATGGTCAAACAACTGATGGTATAATATCCAATCTGCGTCGGCTGCGGGCATCCGTTCTGCACGCGCGTCAGTCAGCGCTGCTGATAGTATGTTGTTTTGTGGCCTCATCGCATTGTGTATTAAGTCAAAAATTGTCTAAGAAGCGTTACCGATGGTCAATCAAAATAGCGGATATGCAATTGCTGGTTGATCGCCACGTTCAACCTACTGAATATAAATGGCTTTTCTGATAGGTTCGCGAAGTGACGCAAATACTCATTACCGTAGATACCGAGCTTTCGGCGCTGCTGCATCAGCGCGGCACTGCGCTTGCGACAAATTTTACCAGTTCAATCAACGGCGAATGTGATGACGGTCATTTCGGTATCGGCTGGCAGATGGATCAAATGGAGGCGTACGGTCTCAAGGGCGTATTCTTTGTCGATCCGCTGCCATCGCTGATTTACGGTGAGGCTTGGCTGGCAGATGTCGTTGGGCCGATCATTACGCGGGGGCATGAGGTTCAGCTTCATATTCACACCGAATGGCTTGCGTGGGCAAGCGCGTCACCGGTGGGTGGGCGTCAAGGGCAGAACCTAGCTGATTTCGGGATTGATGATCAGCGCGTTCTGCTGGGCCTTGCGATAGACCTGCTGATGCGGGCTGGCGCGCCGAGGCCAACCGCATTCCGTGCGGGCAATTACGGCGCCGATGATAACAGCCTGCGCGCGCTGGCTGAGCTTGGTCTCACATGGGATAGCAGCGTCAATGCGCCTTACCTTGGTGGTGTGTGCCGGATTGGCGTAAGCGCCGAACAGGTCGGTGCGATTGAACGGCACGGGATTGTTGAACTGCCCGTCGCTGGCCTGAACGACCGTGGAGGGCAGGTGCGCCCGGCACAAATTTGTGCGCTTTCGGCGCGTGAGATGCGGGACGCACTCAGCCATGCAGCGGATCATCAGCACGCGACATTTGTAATTGTAACGCACAGTTTTGAAATGTTGTCGCGCGACCGCAAGCGCGCCAATCGTGCCGTCATCGCTCGATTTAAGGCGATGTGCGATGCCATCGCGGCGCATCCGCAGCTTTTCAGCGCTGGTTTCAATAATCTTGATGCCGTTGCACTTACCTGCACTCGTGAAGCACAACCAACCCGCCTTGGCCCAGATCGCCTGCGCACCCTGGCACGCATGGCCGAGCAAGCAGTTGCAACATGGCGCTATGAACGTCAGTTGCGCCCAGTATGAAGCCGCATCCGCAGGCGATATTATTGGGGATTGATACACCGATTGGCGTGGCGGTGCTCCGTGAACTTGGACAGCACGGTGTGCCTGTTCATGGGATTGGTCGCAGCGCCGATGCAATTGGCCGCGCCTCGCGCTATTGCACAGGCTTTTCGGTGCGTCCTGATGGTGCAGTGGCTGATTGGCTGCCCGGCTTGATCACTCAGACTGGTGCGCAGGCTTTGCTTGCGATTTCGGAGGGCGATCTCGTCGCGCTGGCGCAGCTTCCGCCTATGATCAATGGCTGCACCATCATCACCCCGCGTGCTGAACAACTCGCAATTGTTCTCGACAAAAGTGAAACGCTCGCGCGCGCTGCGGCACTTGGGATTGATGTCCCGATTAGCTGGCAGCTAGTGAATAGCGAAGACATGGCGCTCCGCGCGCGCACCCTGACTTATCCAGTGATTGCGAAATGGGCCGATCCACCTGCGATGACTGACCGACTGGCAGCGCTTGGCTTGCCGCTCATCAAGGCGGAATATCTCCACGGTGCTGATGAGCTGATTGCCTTGGTTGATCGTTATACGCCGCTTGGTACTTGGCCGCTGATCCAAAGCTATTGCCCCGGTTTCGGGCTTGGCCAGATGATCCATATGGCGGGTGGCAAGGCGGTGCTGCGGTTTCAGCATCGGCGGCTTCACGAAATGCCTCCCGAAGGCGGGGTTTCGACGCTTTGTGAGAGCGAACCGCTCAGCCGCCATACTGCGCAGATGGCAAAGTCTGAGGCGCTGCTTGCGAGTATCGGGTGGGAGGGGCCAGCGATGGTCGAATATCGTCACGATCCTGACACTGGGCGCAATTGGCTGATGGAGATTAACGGGCGTTTCTGGGGGAGTATGCCGCTCGCGTCACATAGCGGCGCTGAGTTCGCGTGGGAAAGCTATCGCCGCGCGATCCTTGGGCAGAGTGATACTGATCAGACGCAAATCAAACCGCGCCGCGCGCGCTATATGATCCCTGAAACCAAGCGGTTGATCCAGCTTCTATTCAAGCGCGGGGCAATCGCCGATCCGCTGTTCAAGCCAACGCCGCTTGCCGACCTTAGGGATTATCTGAGCGGTTTTTTTGATCCAAAGATGCGTTATTATTTGTTTTGCTGGAGCGATCTGGGGCCGTTCTTTTCGGATATCAAGACGGTGGTGATGAAAGCCGTGCGCCGGGAAAAGCACTGATCAGCGCCGGGACTGCTGCTTCAATCCTTCGCAGGCATGTGTCCATATAAGCCGGATCAAGTTCATAAGGATCATGCAGATGCGGCATTTTGGGCGTCGCCCATAGCCCGAGCAGCGAACGCGGCACATCTGCGATACGCGCATTATGCGCCATCTTTTGCAAGTGGCGCACCTCCATTGCGAGGAGGAGATCACCGGGCAGCGGCAGATATTCCTCGACGCGCGTTGTGCGGTGCCCGGTCATATCATGGCCAAGTCGTGCTGCCGCCGCAACTGCCGGGGGATGGGCTGGCTTATCTGCGCTCGTTGAAAGGCCGAAGGATGCCACGCTCAACCCCGCCTGCCGCGCCAACACATCGGCAAAGGCGCTGCGGCAGATATTGCCGTGGCAGACGAACACCAGTCGCCGCACTTCGGCCGCAACCGGGGGCTTCACCCAAGCCTGACCACTCCCGACTTGGATGTAAGACAGCGCCAAACGGATCGCGCCGCGATAGGTGCCAAAACGGGCGTCAATCATGAAAGGGCAGGCTCCACTTGGCAATTAACGCTCAATTCACATGACAAGCGGCTAAAATCCAGTGCATATATTGGGCAAGATCATCT
>JAYTMV010000446.1:0-22762 GCA_043728175.1 Sphingomonadales bacterium | reverse complement strand
ACCGAACCTGCACTCTCCACCATTTTTCGCGCGGCCTCTGCATAAGTACGGTGAAAATGACCAGCCAGAGCAATGTGAACGCCAGCCTTGCCCACCGCTTCAATCGCGTCGTGGTGACGGCCTACTGCCTCACTTAACTCATCCCCCTCACCGATTGGCATTGCGTAGAGCGGGTGATGCGTCACAAGGATGCGCGTTTTGGCGGGGGGCACTGCATCAAATCGGTCTTGCAATATGGCAATCTGATCATGATTGATTCGGCCGTCCTTAACGGTAAACGAACGGGCCGTATTGATGCCCAGAACCGCGACCTCGTCATTCTCGAACCACGGACACAGATCTTCTTCGATGTAACGTTTATAGCGTCTCAGGGGTGCTGCAAACCGTCGGAAAACGTCATACAAGGGAACGTCATGATTGCCCGGAACCACCAACATTTGGAAACCGGCGGCGCGCAGCCGGGCGAGGTAAGCCGATGCTTGGCGAAACTGATCCACTTTTGCACGCTGCGTCAAATCACCACTGACGATGATAAGATCGGGCTGCTGCTGCTCAAGCCACGCCTCAGTCGCCGCCACGATTTTCGGGTCATGTGCCCCGAAATGGAGGTCAGAGAGATGCGCGATACGAGCCACAATTAGTAAACGGAAAACCTCGGTGTTAGTTCACAATAAAAATGAGGATAGCAAAATTTACCATTTGTGTCACGTCGGCTGGTTACAGTTCTGCGGATGTGGCATTTTGGTCAACAAACTGGCGACACCATAGCTCAATCGCCATCAGCGCGAGCAGTGAATAGCTGCCGTCTTCGCGCCCGTTCACAGTATTTTGTCGAAGTTGTGAAACTGCCTGCATATCAAACAGCCCGCGCTTGGCAATCGTCTCTGGTGAGAGCAAATCTTCGAGCATGGGCCGCAATTCGTTGCGGAGCCACGATCGCAGCGGAACGCCAAAGCCAGCTTTGGGCCGATATATGACATCATGGGGTAAGTATGGCTCCATTGCCTTGCGTAAAACCCATTTTGTAACACCGCCGCGTATTTTGGCGCTGTTAGGAACTTGTGCTGCCCATGTAATCATTTCACGATCAAGAAACGGCACCCTGATTTCAACGCCCCGCGCCATCCCAGTCTTATCAGTATAATTGAGGTTATGGTCAGCAAGAAAATGATGCTGATCAAGCCACATAACCCGGTCAAGGGCAGTCGCCTCACCAAGGGCGGCAAGGGTGTCATGCATCGGCAATCGCGTGCTATTAGGCAAAGGGCGAAAATCGGGATGAATAAGCGCGCAAGCCCGCTCTGCCGAGAGCCATTCAAAATAACTGATCGCGCGATCAGCCGGACTGCGGTCAATGCCTTCGAGCAATTTGCGCACGCGGCGGGTGCGTCCCATTGCAGGGAGGATTTTTCGCGCGAGCGCCGCTATTGGCCGCCGTGCAGTACCGGAGAATTTGTCCCAGACACCATCGTAGCGTGCGGCAAGATGCCGACGATAACCTGTGAACAAATCATCGCCGCCTGTACCACTCAGTAATACTTTAATGCCGTTTTGGCGCGCCAGTGATGAGATCATTAAATTATTCAGCGCCGCCGGATCGGCTTGCGGCTCATCCAGCATATACACCAATTTCTCGAACTCATGCGCGATACGCGAGTCGACTGCGACCTTGTGCAACTTTACCCCAAGATGATCCGCCACGCGTTCAGCATAGGGAAGGTCAGCCTCGATTTCGGGGGCTTCACCTGCGGTCTGCTTATAGTCGATGGTGAAGCATTGCATTTGCTGGCCATCACCTGAGTGGTGGCGCGCGAAAGCAACAATTGCGCTTGAATCGAGTCCGCCCGATAGGAAGGCTCCCACCTCTACATCAGTAATCATTTGTCGCTCGACCGCACTGGCAAGCATTTCACCAGTCCTGCGAATGAGGTTTGAATCGGAGATCGTGAAATCGGGCACCGGCTTTGGCATAGTATAAAATTGGCCTGAGACTTCGCTTTGATCAGGGCCAATCGAGAGCCAGCTACCCGGCGTCAGCTTGCGTACCGCCTTGAACATGGTGCGTTCGCCGGGTGACCAGAGGTAAGAGATATACGCCGATACCGCTTCATGATCGAGCTGCTTATCAAGATCGGGAAGGGCTAGTAATGCTTTAAGTTCGCTCGCAAACGCGAGGCCTTGCGGGGTTCGCGTAAGATAGAGCGGCTTGATACCAACCCCGTCACGCGCGAGCGTGAGAATATGATCGCGCTTATCCCATATCGCTAAAGCAAATATCCCATTGAGACGCGCAAAACTCGCTGTCCCCGAACGCGCAAAATGCTCTATCAGTACCTCAGTATCGGATCGGCCTCGAAATTGGTGGCCTGCCGCTTCAAGCTCTGCCCGGAGATCAAGGAAATTATAGACTTCGCCATTATAGCAAATGACATAACGCCCTGTTTGATCAGTCATAGGCTGGCTGCCTGTTTCGGACAGGTCTACGATTGATAACCGACGATGGCCAAGCGCGATGCCGGCATCACCGTCAAAATAAAGCCCTTCTGAATCTGGCCCGCGATGCGCAATCCGTTCGCGCATTGCCAAGGCGGTTTCGCGCGAATATTGCCCCAGAAACCCAGCAATGCCGCACATAGCCTATTTGCCGTCCGCAGGCTTGTATCCTTCAACAAGCAAAAAGAGCCCATGCGTTGGAAGCAGCAATTTGATTAGGCGTCTTGGCCATAAACGCCGCGCGGTATTGAGCATCCAACCAGTGTGTCGCTGGCCAGCCTGGCCTTCGAGCAAATCACCGTGAGTGAGAACGGTGCGCGCCTCGACCCGTTCGGCGGATGCAAATAACGCTTTGGCCTCAACAACAGTATAAGCCTTGGTTCCGGGGCTTTCGAGATGTTGACTGTAAATATCGTCAAGCGACTGAAACGGGCGCAGCTTTAGCAGCGCATAGCGTAGCCAAAGCATATAGCCGACCATGCTGTAGCGATGGTAAATCATGACAGCGAAACGCCCACCGGGGGCGAGCACACGCACGATTTCACGTGCGGCTGTCGGCGTATCTGGAGAATGATGTATAACCCCCCATGAGTATGCCACATCAAATGTTGCATCAGCAAAGGGCAGCGCCTCAGCATCGCCAACGCGCAAATTTGATTTTAACGCAAAAACGTCGAGCCGCTGCTGCGTGTTCGCCACCGCACGGTCTGTGAGATCGATGCCAGATAATATCGCGCCCGCGCGGGCAAATTGTTCATGATCGGCGCCTAGACCAACACCAATCTCAAGAACATTCTTGCCTTTAGTATCGGTGAAGTGCGCAAAATCCTTGATATAGGGTTCAAGTTGATATCGCACCGCCGCCTGTCGATCATAGTCATCGGCGGTTTGGCCAGCGAGATAAAGAGCTTCACCACATGAAGCCTCATCCCAAAAAGCGCGCACACCCTCTTTGGCTGAAGAAGATTGGCCCTCAACCATGTTTGTCGCAGCCGTTTGAACCACAATATTCACAGTGCTGTAAGCTTGACATCATCAAGCCATAGGGTCGCGTCGTTCGATCCTGGAAGACCTAAACCACTGATCCAAATTTGTTGCGCGGGGCAGCCTTCGTCAATTTTGAAATCTAGGCTATTTATAAGCCACTGCTCTGGCGTAGCTGTGATCGCGAGCTTGCCAATCTCTTGTGTCGAATTGACGCCTCCACATCGTAAATAAAGAGTGAACTGGTTCTTTGCAGTTGCGGCTTCAGTATAGCTATTAAGCTCAAGCCGATAGGCACCAGGTTTGAGTGCGAGCATTTGATTAGCAAAATTGGCAAGGCGGCTCCCGCCGTAGGAAAGATAAAGCGCACGTCCCACACCCTTAGGGTTTGCAACAAACTCGGCATAAACACCGTCCGCCTGATATAAGCTCCAATTATAAGGCGGGGGAGCGTCAATTCCTTCAAACCCACCGTCGCGGATAAGCTCAGTCGATTTTGCAACAGGCACAAGCTCAGTCCAACTCTGCCAAAGCAATTCTGGCACAGAGGCATCATGAAATCGGCTGAAATAGGATGTCAGTTCAAGTGTATCAGCAGGTTGGCCAAGCACCTTTAGCTGGCGGAAAATCTGATAAGTGATTTTGGGATCTTTACCGCTACGCCCAAGGCCGTCAAGAAATGTGCCGCGCCAGTTGGGGCGGTAAGATAATGTGCGTGCGATTGGAGCCACCATGCGCGGGTCGCCTGAAGATTTGAGCAGTTCACCAACAAGGAAATCCCAGCTTCCGCGCTCTTGACGCATCACAATATCAGCCGCTTCGAGCGCAATATCCATTCGCCCTTCGCGGTAATAACGATCAAATAGCCATGCCTGCGTCAGTGCGTCACGCTTTGATATTTTTGATGCGATGTCGAGTATCTGTCGTGCCTTAGCTAAATTCCCATTGCCATCCTCAATAAAACCAACTGTTCGCAGTGCTTCGATTTGCAGGGGCGATGCAATCAGCGCTTCCCGACCCAGTTCTGCTATATCGGGAATTTCCTCAGGTGTTTTCGCAGCAAGCATTCTGGCATTGGCCAGATTAGATAAAGCACTACCATTTCTGGAATCAATCTGCACAGCGAGTTGCGGATTGAGTGACTCAAGCGCATTTCCCAACCCGTGTTGCACCGATAGGACGGCAACAAATAATGCAACAGCAGACAGAATGCTGCGCCAAAGCCAGATGCTTCTCGCGGGTTCCTGCCCAACATTATTATGTTCGTCTGCCACCGCTTTTCAGATCATCCAACCTGGCCATTGCGGCGCGGGGTATTGCGTTCACCATAATCATAGGAATAGCCATATTCATAACCAACCTGCTTCACATTGAACTTAGTAAGGATCGCACCGATAATATGCGCCTGAACGTCAGCCAGTCGGCGTAGCGCAATCCGCGCTGCCTTTGCGCGTGTTTCAACCGCAGCAATAACGAACACAGTGCCTTCAACCTGCGCCGCAATGATTGGCGAATCGGCAAGCCCCATTACCGGCGGCGCATCAAATACGACATGATCATAAACCGTCAGCAACCGTTCAAGAACCTCAGACAAACGCGTCCCCGAAAGAAGCTCAGAAGGGTTGGGCGGAATCGGCCCTGAGGTAATAATTGTAAGTGTTGGAATTGGCCCAGGGAGTGTCAGTTTGGACAAATCATCATTACCGGAGAGCAAATCGCTAAACCCGATCAGGTTGCGAACACCAAAAAATTTGTGAATCGATGGGTTGCGCATATCCGCGTCGATCAAAAGCACCTTGCGTCCGCGTGCTGCCAAATTGCGTGACAGCGCGACCGAACTTGTTGTTTTTCCTTCGGATGCCCGTGAACTCGTCACGATAAAACTGCGCGGTGCGCCGTGATTTGTGGTGAACTGCAAAGCCGTTTGAACTGACAAATAAGCCTCAGAAACGACCGATTTCGGATCTTCGAGCATTGCGTAAGGTTTATCTTCATTGTCGCCAACGCGCGGAATGCTACCAAGGAGTGGCACGCCGAGCTTTCTCTCAAGATCATGCGGCGCGACAATCGACTCATCAAGCTGTTCGAGCAGGAAGGCAAGGAGCGCACCCACCAACAAACCACCCAAAAGACCGAGCAGAAGGTTGAGTTGTGTGCGGGGTGTGTAGGGCGCTCCGGGGCGCGTTGCTTGATCAACAACCGCTACATTGTTGTTCCCAACGCCGCCCGCGATACCAATTTCCTTATAGCGCTGCAAAAGACCATCATAAAGAATACGATTGGTGTCGGCATCGCGCTGAAAGATATTATATTGAATGCTGCGGCGACGCAGATCAAGCATCTGGTTTTTGAGTAGTGACACTTTGTCTTGCAAAGCATTCTCACGCTGGAGCGCGGCGCGATAATCGCTTTGAAGTGTGCCTAATATGGCTTGCCCTTGCCCGCCAAGTTGGCGGTCTATCTGCGCAATCTGCTGGCGTAGAGCAACCATCGTTGGATAATCTGGTTTGAAACGCGCAAGCGACTTCGAATATTCCGCAGAAAACTCAGCACGACGTTCGCGGAGCGCGGAACCTGCGGCATCAGAGAGCGATTCAGCAAGTGCGGCACCGCCTCGCTTGCGCGCCTGATCATAGCGCGCTTCAAAACCTATGCGCTCTGAACGCGCAGCCACAAGCGAGCCATTAAGTGCGGCGAGTTCAGCTTCAACAAGCGATTGGCCCGCCGTCCGTGCGCCTCCACCATTTGGAAGCTGCTGCCCTTCAAAGTTGATAATCTGTTGACGGTCAGCATAATTAACCGCTGCGCGTTCGGACTCTTCAAGTTTTGCGCGCGTTTCGGCAAGCTGTTCTTCAAGGAATTGCCGTGCATAGGCCGATGACTCAAACCGACGCGAAAGGTTAGCCGCAATAAAATTCTCAGCAATGGCATTGGCAACACGCTGCGAAAGATCAGGATCTGGACTATCAAAGCTAACGCCAACCAAGCTCGAATTACGCACCGGGGTAATGGTGAGATTACCCTGCACAATCGCCGCAGCGCGTTCTTGCAACGCCGAACGATTGACATTTTGCCCCTGGGATTTGGCTGCATCAGCGGCATTACCTGAATAACCATATAAAAACTGAGTATTCTGATCGAGCCTGAGTTTACGTACAACCGCAAGTGCTAAAGAACGGCTTTTGAGCAAGCCATATTGTGTTGGATAAAATTCGTTGCCTGAGGCCCGTGCGCCTGGATCTACGCCCTGCACATTTACGATCTTTTCCGCCTCGCGCGCGATTTCAAGCGACGTCGTGGCGCGGTAAAGCGGGGTCGTCGTCCAAGAAATCACTGCGGCAAGGATCGTGCCCAAAACAACACCCGCGATGACAATCCAACGACGCCGCAGAAGCACCTGAAAATATTCAGTGAGCTGACTTTCACGGTTCATATCATCAAGCGACTGAACAAAATTACGCTCATTTGAGCGCGGTTGATCGCTAGATTCGCTATCAGGCTTCTCAGGGCGAGCGGGGATAACAGCGTTAATATTCATTATTCAGGAATTCCCTTGAACCTAACGGACTAGCAACGCAAACGTGCCAATGACCGGGGTCAGAAGCAGCAGGTCACGCAATCCGAGCCGTCCTGCACCACTGCCAACGATGATCGCATCGTCAGCAAACACAGGCGGATCAACCGCGCGCCCGCCGCGAATGTCAGCGAGATTAAACCGGGCAACCATACGCTCCCCGTTCGTAGTACGAAACAGAAGAATTTGATCGAGTTTTGCTGTGTCTGTAACACCGCGCGCATTCGCAATCGCGGCCATTAAAGTGCTGCTACCGCTCACCTGATATTGCCCCGGATTGGTAACAGCACCATCAACCAAAACCTGCTGACTGACAGCCTCAGTTAACGAAACGCTGACTTGCGGATTTTGAAGGTAACGCTCAGCATAAGAATCGGCAATTTTTTTTGCCAGACCCGTAGTAGTTTCGCCGACCGCTGAAATTGCGCCAATCAGTGGCAGCGTAACCGCACCCGAGGCATCGACCTGCACTGTGCGGTCAAGCTCTTGAACACCAAAAACCTGAACCGACAATTTGTCCGTCGGTCCAAGGCGATATTCACGCGCCGTTGCCAGACGATCAGCAGAATTAGGCGCTGCCAGATTATCGCTAAGCTTAGCGGCGCTAATTTGAGCGGGATCAAACTTGGTTGGCTTTACACATCCAGCCAGCAATACCAGCAAAATTGTCGCAGCAATAAAGGCTTTCAACTCACAACTCCCAAAATAATCGGATCAAGCTTTACCGACTCTTACCCATGAGACGCGCCTCCATAGGGATTCACACTAGCAAAGCAAAGCAACAAATCAGGCTTTTGTCGATCTTGCCTTTTGGCGGCCACTCGAAGGGGGTTGATATATCAGCATCGCCGCGCATATTCCGAATAGCACCGCAAAAGCCCCAGTCCGAAGCGGGTAATCCACCAGCGAATGCAGCAAAGCAAGACCAATGATTGTGCACAACGCCCGCCTTTGCGTCAAACGTGTCATATTATCCGATGAATTGCGCAGGGCTGACAATAATTGCATTCCGTACCAGCCAAAAAATATCACAAGCAGCAGCAGGCCCCACAAACCAGCCTCAAGCAGAATTTGCGCGCCGTCATTATGGGCATTGTTGAGATAGGTCAGGTCAATTTTGCCCGCCGTTTCATAAAGGCGGTAGACCGGATCAAAAGTGCCAAGCCCAGAGCCAATTGGGAAAAAATCAACGATCATCCGGCCAAATATCCAAAGATTGTCAATCCTGCCATCTTGCAGGATTCCGCCGTCGTCTGCCGAACCAAATATTCGTGAAAAAAACATCATTGAGAAAACCGCGATTGCAAACAGGAAAATAGCCGCTGTGATCGTCCAGAATCTGACCCGTGATATCTTGAGCATATTAATTGGTATGAAAGTGAGGCCGATCAGAGTTGCTATTATGCTAAACAGAACACCCGCACGTGATAAGGTGGCAACGATCGATGTGAGCAGACACAGCAATGCCAAACTGCCGATTACCAGTTCAGTCTGTGGCAATTGTCGATTAAGGCGAATTTTCGCTCCCATCCAATAGAATAGCAAAATGACACCAGCACATAAAAATAGCGAATGATGGTTGGCATTTGAAAAAAAGCCAACACTCGCATCACCGTTGGTGATGGCGTAGATATAAAGTGCGCTTCCAGAACCACTCACAGTCTGGAGCAAGCCAAGCACTGCGCTGATAACCGCCGCAATAATGACCCATTCAATCAGTTTCTCTCGCCCAGCGTTATCAAGCCTTAAAGCAAGAAAAAATGCTGCAAGAATTGGTAGCAGCGCAAAAAAGGCATTCGCAGTCCGCTCCGGCGCGAGACTTATTGGCTGCATTGGATTGACCCCAAGCGCCTGATACATCTCCACAACGGTCTCCCGGCCTGGAAAGCGTGTCCATAGCGACCAAGGCAAGGGGATTAATTGCACCAATGGCAGCAACAATAAGCCTGCCCAGAAAACATAGGCTATCTTGGGGATTGCAAAACCGCGCATCCAGCCGTCCCATAATAGCCACACCAAGGCACCAATCGCTATCAGACGCAGGAGAATTGGCCCCGCCAGTTCAAGCCGTGAACCGCCGCCAAGGATCAAGGCCGCAAGAAAAAATGCAATTGAGGCGAACATGGCAATTGCACCCGAGTCGGGTTTGAAACGGGAAATCATAAATGAAAAGCTTCGGTTAAAACGAATTCGAATTGTGGTTCATAAGGCCCAATGGCTTTAGTGCCAAGGCACAAAATCATTCTTGCAATTGGGGCATCGGCGGCTAATGGACGCGCCATGTGGACGGCGTTACTAGTAAAATTGATCGGCAAAAAAGCAGCTTGGCGGCTTGGACGCAAGATATATATGCAAGCGCGCGGTGATGTCGACAATGATATGGCCCTAAATGGCGAGCGCCATTTGATCCAATGTGCCGCACAATTACACAAGCAAATGAGCGGTGATCGAACTTTTCGCGTGTGGGATGTTGGTGCCAATCTCGGCAATTGGTCGCTATACGCCCTTGAGGCCGCGCGCGATACAGGATGCCAAATCATTGTCGATGCCTTTGAGCCTGCACCTGACACGTTTCAGCATTTGCGTGATCGTTTTGGTTCGAATGCCAGTGTGAAGCTGCATCAAATGGCGATGTCATCTGAACCAGGTAGTGGCAAGATGAACATCGCAGGCAGTAAAGCGGGCACAAACGCGCTGGTTCGTGATGATCATTCGGATTCAAATTTGATCGATGTCACGGTGGTCACTGGTGATATCTTTGCAGCAGATCATGCGCTTGAGTTTATCGATCTTATCAAAATTGACGCTGAAGGGCATGATCTTGCGGTCATTACAGGAATGTCTGCACTGCTCGCGGCTGGCAAGATCGGCATTGTCCAGTTTGAATATAATCACCTTTGGCTATTTACAGGCGCTTCGCTTGCGCGCGTGTTCGATGCCGTCAAAAATTGGCCTTATGATGTGGCGCGGGTGACCTCTAACGGGCTTGAAATTTTTCCGTGCTGGAATCCGGAAATGGATCGGTTTTTTGAATGCAATTATGCGCTGGTTAAACGAACGCCTGCTTCGGCAATGGGTGCAAAAATGGGCACATGGGATGCAAGCAATGTCTATGTCACGCACAGATAAGAAAGCGCGCATTTCGTGACTCGTAAGTTGAACATATTATGTTTGGTGACCGACGCCTACGGTGGCACGGGCGGTATTGCGCTTTATAATCGCGATGTGATCGAGGCTATGTGTGGTGATGATCAAGTTGATAGGGTCGTAGCCCTGCCAAGGGTCATCGCGGCCCCGCTTGAACCAATGCCTGAAAAACTGGAATTTGATCAGAGCAGTCTTGGCGGGGCAGTCGCATATTTGCGTGCGCTTTGGCGACAGCTTCGCTCAGGCACGTCTTTCGACATCATCTACTGCGCGCATGTCAATTTGATTCCAGTCGCCTATTTGGCGGCCAAATGGCTTGGCGTGCCTTGGGCGCTCTGCCTTTACGGCGTCGAAGGATGGGCACCAAGCCCGCGTTATCTATCAAACAAATTATCCTCGAAGGCTGATTTGGTGATTTCATTAAGCGGCGTGACGCAAGAACGGTTCTTATCATGGTGCAAGATTGCACCCGACAAATGCTGCGTCGTTCCCAATGCTGTCCATCTTGATGATTTTGGTCTGCTTGAAAAAGACCCCCAGCTTGTGGCGCAATATGGCCTTGCCTATCGCCAAGTGATCATGACGCTTGGACGGCTTGATCCAAGCGAAAAGGCCAAAGGATTTGACCGGATCATTGAACTTTTGCCCGAACTCAAACGCGAAATCCCTAATCTATCCTATCTCATTGTGGGCAAGGGTGGCGATCAAGCGCGGTTGGAAGCATTGGCCAAAACACACGGGGTGACCGATTCAGTCATATTCGCTGGATTCGTGAGCGAAGCCGATAAACCGAGATATTATGCGCTTGCCGACGCTTATGTTATGCCCAGTACGCTTGAAGGCTTTGGCTTTGTTTATATTGAGGCCATGGCCTGTGGGCTGCCCGTCGTCGGCAGCAGCATTGATGGCAGCCGGGAAGCCTTACGAGACGGGGCTTTGGGGGCTTTGGTTGATCCGTTTGATCCAAGCGCGCTCAAAGGGGCGATCCTTGCAGCCCTACAACAGCCAAAGGCGATCCCTGCGGGCCTTGACTATTTCAGCTTTGACAAATTTCAAACGCGCCTGATGTCAGCCGTTCGCAAGATTGCACATTAGGTCTATTTAGGCTGGCTTTCGCCCCACAGAGTAGAGCATCGACCCGCGCTTTGCCGCTAGGCGCATCAAGCGCTCTTTTGAGTACAACTTCAATGCCAAGTGCCGAAGCTGCCGGGGAAGCGGGACAGCGTCAGCATCCTGCCCAAACAAGCGCGTTTCAATATCCTCAAAGAAAATGCCAAGCAGATCAGACCAATTATCCTTGGTATAAAAACGTGCGGTAAAACCATCAGCATCTTTCCAAAGCAGATCGTCAATTTGGCGGCCTGCCCAGAATCCGAGCGCATAGCGGCGCATCATCGTAATGTAGGCGCTCATCCCGTCGAGTGCATAGACCATGATTTTCGCGCTGCCGCCGGGCTTCAGCACACGGTCAATCTGTTTAAGCACTTGGCCCGTGCGCGCACTGTGGTGGATTACGCCCCATGACCAGACAAGATCAAATTCACCATTTGCAAAATCGAGATGTTCGGCATCCATTTGGCGGATATCGCCTGACAAACCCTTGAGTTCGAGCCGCTTCGTCGTGGCCATAATCGACGTTGGCGAGATATCAATCGAGGTCAGCTTTGCCCCGGCGCGGAGCATTAGTTCGGTATGCATTCCCATCCCGCACCCGATTTCAAGAACGCGCTTGCCAGCAAGAGTCTCGATATCCATCAGCGTTGCAAATGGGTTTGGAACATCAAGAAAAAGCCGCGCGCCGTGATAGAATTTTGAGTCGATCTCATCAAACCACGCCTTTGAATAGCGCGGGGCATCAACTTTTTCCTTCCAGTCATAACTCATCGTATTTTCGGTCCACCATTGCTGGTTTCCGTGCTGGCGCGATGCAGCAGTCGGCGACTCGCCGTCACCTGAATTGGTGGACTCACTGTTCATTTTTGACTGCTTCCATTTTGTAATTTGCCCGCCGAATAGGCCAAGACAAAATGAATTGGCAAGGCCAGAGGCCGGAAATGCAAATATCTTGCGTTTCGTGATGCGCCCGCTATGAGCGGCCATTATCTCCCCGATCCCCTAATATTAAGGTTGGCAATGCTCCCCGAAACCTTCGGTGACAGGAATATCCGTATCATCGGCCTTGGCTATGTCGGTTTGACATTGGCGGTTGCGATGGCCGAAGCCGGGTTTCAAGTTCATGGGATTGAGATTAATCCTGACATTCTTGAGGCACTTGGTGAATCGCGCGCACATTTCGCCGAATATGGCTTGAACGACAGGCTCGCAGCGCAAATCGAAAAGCAGCGTTTTACCTTTTCAAACAGCATGGCAAACGCGCCGGAAGCGAGCGTATTCATCGTCACTGTTGGTACGCCCATCGGCAGCGACAAGAAAACCAATTCAACCGCGCTTGCCATGGTAAGCAGAGACATCGCCGCCGTGATGAAGCCAGGTGACCTCGTTGTTTTACGTTCTACCGTCAAGGTTGGCACAACCAGCACATTTGTTCGGCCCATACTTGAAGCAACCGGCAAAATATTTGATCTCGCTTTCTGCCCTGAGCGCACGCTTGAAGGCAGAGCGCTTGCCGAACTTGTATCCCTGCCCCAAATCGTCGGCGGTATTAGCGAACACGCAACGTTCCGTGCGTCGCAGCTTTTCTCAATGCTGACACCAACGATCATTCGTGTGCGCAACGCCGAAACCGCCGAACTGGTAAAGCTGGTGAACAATACCCAACGCGATTTGATGTTCGCCTTCGCAAACGAAGTCGCAGCACTTTGCGATGCAACAGGCGTTTCAGCACATGAGGTAATCGCGAGCGGCAACATCGGCTATGCGCGCGCCAATTTGCCTATGCCTGGGCCAGTTGGCGGCCCATGCCTCGAAAAAGATCCCTATATCCTGGCGGAGGGTCTCCAGCCGCTTGGCTTTGTTCCAGAAATTGCGCTTACGGGACGGCGCTGGAACGAAAACCTCCCTGAGCGCGCAATCGGGCAAGTTGCTGACGCTTATACGCGCGCCGGTGGAAACGCACCTTCGCGCATTGCCATCCTCGGCCTCGCCTTCAAGGGTCGCCCTGAAACTGACGACCTTCGGGGCACAATGGCGATTCCGATCATTGCAGCACTGCGCGCCCGTTTCCCTGATGCTGAAATTGTTGGTTGGGATGCTGAAGTTTCGCCCGACAATTTGGCAACGCTTGGGATCATCGCTTCAAATAGCCCGATTGCGGCAGCGCGCGGGGCTTCGCTTGTGATTATGCAGAATAATCATCCCGCACTTGAGAAGCTGAAACTATCCGATCTTGCAGCGGAAATGCAGGCACCCGGAATGATCTATGATTTCTGGAACCAGCATGCGCGGCTAGAGGATCATAATCTGGCACCCGACATTCGCTATGCAGCTCTCGGTGCGCTCAACGTGCGAAAATAGGGCATTAAATGACGCGGATACTGATCAGCGGAGCCGCAGGCTTCATCGGCTACCATCTTGCCCTTCGCTTGGCAGCACGCGCTGATCACGAGGTAATCTGTGTTGACAACTTCGCGCGAGGTGCGCGTGACAGGGCATTTCTAGCACTCATCGCGCAAGACAATGTGCGCTTTGTTGAGACCGACCTTTGCGACGAGTCTGCGGTCAAGGCGCTCCCGGTTGACATTGATTATGTTTACCATCTCGCAGCGCTTAACGGGACGCAGAATTTTTATGAACGCCCGCTTGATGTCATTCGCTGCTGCACGCTGCCAACGCTATTTCTCGCGGAGCATTACAGCACGGCGAAACAGCTCAAACGCTTCGTTTATGCCGCGACAAGCGAAGCCTATGCCTCAACCGTAACACGCTTTGGCTGGCCAGTGCCCACCGCCGAAGATGTGCCGCTTTCGATTGATGATGTTACCAATCCGCGTTGGTCATACGCTGCGTCAAAAATGCACGGCGAGATTGTAACGGCTCAAGCCGGTGCGGCGCGCGATATGCCTTATTCAATCATTCGCTATCATAATGCTTACGGCCCTCGCATGGGTGATCGCCATGTGATTCCAGACTTTTTTGAGCGGGTGCGGGGCGGCAAGTATGAGCTTTTTGGCCATGCAGACACACGGTCATTCCTTTATATTGACGACGCGATTACCGCGACTCTGGCCGTCGGCGAAACGCAAGCGTGCAAGAATGAGATCGTCAACGTCGGCGGCACCGAGGAAATTACTATGCTTGAACTTGGCAATAAAATGCTCTCGGTGCGCGGAATCACGGCTGATATCATCAAGCACCCATCGCCGTCCGGTAGCGTAAAGCGGCGTGCGCCCGACGTCGCAAAGCTACAGCGCCTGACAGGATTTCAAGCCCAAGTTTCGCTCGAAGATGGTCTTGCGGCAACCGCGCGTTACTATCTTGACGATATGCTTGATGGCTTTGGCCCCATTGATTGATTGTTCAGCCGCTGGAGCGCGCACGCGATGACAGCTAGGCGAATAGCGCGCGAATATCTCGCGCAGATATTCGCTTTTGCGATCACGATGTTTGATCGTTTGGTGCTTGTCGGGGTGCTCATCCGGCTATGGGGCGTTGACATATTTGCGGCGTGGACGGTGGCACTTTCAGTCGCCGGGATGGTGGCAATTTTTGATTTCGGCCTCAACCTTTACTTTGGCAACCGACTGTTTTTTGCCGTTGAACAAGGCGAGAAGGATCGCGCGCGCCACATCCTCGGGGCCGGCAACTTCGCCCTTGCCTGTGCCAGCCTGTTTGGCGCAGTTGCGGTTATTCTGCTCTATATGGTGTTTAGAAATACAGATGAGGGCGTAAATCAGGAAACAACACTGCTTTGGGCGGTGATTATTCTCGCCGTGGCAACCGCTGCGCGACAGGCAATGGCCGCGCAATATGCGGTCTACCGTGCACACCAACAGTTTTTCCGGCAAACCATCATATTTTCGCTTGGTGATCTACTCCGCATCGCCACCGTTATCGCAGCGGTCGCCTTGGGCGGCGATCTCGTGGCTGTATCATTCGCCTATCTAGGCGCAATCATTCTCTTTTCAGTGTTGCTGCCGATATGGGACACAGCCCGATTTTATCCCGATTTTCGTTTTGGATTTGCACTGCCTGACGCTGAAGAGCGGCAGCGTGCCATTGGAACATCGCTCCAATATTGGGTGCAGAGTGCGGTTTCCACCGCGATCACCTTTGCCCCAACATTCCTGCTTGGGGCTTCAGGCGCGGGCGCCTTTGTCATTGCCCAATTTGCGTTGATGCGCACGCTTGCCAATCTTGTGCGTTCGGTGCTCCAGCTTTTTACCAATGTTTTCGGGCTTGAGGCGGCGCGACGAATTGCCTTGAATGACACCGCTGGATTGACAGGGGTTTACCGCGAGTCAACGCAGTTTCTTGCAATTCAGATGGCTGGAACCGCAGGGATGCTGGCAGCACTTGCCGAGCCACTGTTTGGATATTGGACAGGCAATCCCGCACTTTATAATACGAGCTTGTTCTGGCTGGCGATTGGCGCGCCGCTGCTTTTGCCAACGCTGAGCATGGCGCTGCAGCTTCTTGTATGCGCAAATCAGCCGCGTGCGCTCGTAACGGGTCGCCTTGCCCAGCTTGCGATAACGATATTGGTGTATTTTATCATGCCGTTCGAAAATGTCGCGCTGCGGATGATGGCCGCGCTGGCCATTGGCGAGATTATCGGCCTCGGCGCGGCACTATTGCCCGCTGTTGTCCGGATCGTACCCGGTTCCGGCTTGGCACTTCATATTGATTTGGCAGCACGGGGCGCATTCACAGGCGTGGCGACTTATCTTGTGGCTAGTTCAACAATAGCGCTTGCACAAAAAGGATCTATAATCGCCTTCATGAGTGCGGGGCTGATGTCGGGCGTGGCACTTGCGATCTGCACTTGGTTTCTTGGGCTGAGCAAAGTGCGCAGGATTGCCGCACAAACGGCGCTTAGCAAATGGCGAAATCGGTAGCCGCTTATTCCCACTCAATCGTCCCCGGCGGCTTGCTGGTATAATCATAGACCACGCGGTTAATGCCCTTCACCTCGTTCACAATCCGCGTGGCAACGCGTGACAGGAAAGCACTTTTATAAGGGTAAACGTCGGCGGTCATCCCGTCGGTGCTTGTCACCGCGCGTAGCGCGCAGACATAATCATAGGTGCGGTGATCGCCCATCACGCCGACTGTGCGGACGGGGAGGAGTACCGCAAAGGCCTGCCAGATTTCATCATACAGCCCGGCGTTGCGGATTTCTTCAAGATAGACCGCATCGGCCTTGCGGAGGATATCGCAGCGTTCCTTGGTCACTTCGCCCGGTATGCGGATCGCGAGGCCGGGGCCGGGGAAGGGATGGCGACCAACAAATTGATCATTAAGGCCAAGTTCGCGCCCCAATGCGCGCACCTCATCCTTGAAGAGTTCGCGCAGTGGCTCAACCAATTGCATGTTCATCCGCGCGGGCAGCCCGCCGACATTATGGTGGCTCTTGATCGTCACACTCGGCCCGCCAGTGAAACTCACGCTCTCAATCACATCGGGATAGAGCGTGCCTTGGGCGAGGAATTCTGCGCCGCCGATCTTCTTGGCCTCTTCCTCAAACACGCTGATAAATTCGCCGCCGATGAATTTGCGCTTGGCCTCTGGATCAGTCACGCCTGCCAGCCCCGCCATAAAGCGCGCCTCGGCATCAACCACGACGAGCGGGATATTGTAATGATCGCGGAACAGCGTCTCGACTTGTTCGCGCTCATTCATCCGCAGCAGGCCGTGATCGACGAAGACACAAGTGAGCTGTTCGCCAATCGCTTCATGGATAAGGATCGCCGCGACCGAGCTATCGACCCCGCCCGAAAGCCCGCAAATGACGCGGCCCTTTCCAACCTGTGCGCGGATATCGGCGATTTTGGTGGCGCGGTATTCAGCCATCGTCCAATCGCCCGCCAGCCCACAAATCTTATGAACAAAATTGGCGAGCAGCTTTGCCCCGTCAGGCGTGTGAACAACCTCGGGGTGGAACATCGTGGTGTAATATGCCCTCGCCTCATTCACACAGATGGCGAAGGGCGCGTTGGGCGATGTGCCAATCACTTCAAAGCCTTCGGGCGCGACGGTCACCCGATCACCGTGGCTCATCCAGACGGGATAGCGTCCGCCGACTTCCCAGATGCCGTCAAAAAGCGGGCTGGCCTTCAAAATTTCAACGTCTGCGCGGCCAAATTCCGCCGCATGGCCGCCTTCGACTGTTCCACCAAGCTGCGTGCAGAGCGTTTGCTGTCCGTAACAGATCGCTAAGATTGGCAGGCCTGAGTCGATGATCACCTGCGGCGCGCGTGGGCTGCCTTCAGCCGTCACAGAAGCGGGGCCACCCGAAAAGATCACGCCCTTTGGCCTCATCCGCGCAAAAGCCTCAGCCGCTGCATTGAACGGGGCAATTTCGCTATAAACCCCCGCTTCACGCACACGCCGCGCGATAAGCTGGGTCACTTGGCTGCCGAAATCGACGATAAGGATTGAGTCTTGTGGCTGAACAGTCATGCAGGGCCGATAATGTCAGCCCTGCACGCTGTCTAGCTAAGCGCGTGGATTAGCCGTAATTATTGCCAAGCCCTGAAAGGCGCAGGTCGGCAACGCCGTCGTAACGAGCGACGCATGAGAATCTGCCCTTGTCATAGCCGTCATTATACCGGTCATAGCGGTTGCCATTGCGGTTCCAATCGTCGCGCCCGCGATTATAGCCGCGATCTTCAACGACGATCCGTCCGCGCACTTCATAACCGCCGCGTACCCGGTCGATCCGGGTGACATCAGTTACGCGGGCACGGCCATAACGGCTCGCCTGATTTTGCGCGGCGCGGACGCACTGATCAACCGCACTCCGGCTGCCAAAGCGCCGATCAGAACGATCATAATCTCCGCGTGAATAATCACCGCGCCGATCGTAACGATCGTCATAGCGGCCATCGCGACCGTTTGAGGCAGCGACGGCGACGGCGGCAATCCCGCCGATAATCAGCGCGCCTGCGATAACATCGCCCGTGCTAATACCGTCGCCATTGTTGCGGTCAAAACGGCCAGCTTGCGCGGGCGTTGCCGAAATTACGGCTGCCGCAGCGGCTAGCGCCAGCGTGGCTTTGGACAGATACTTCATACTCACCTCCGTCAATACCCGGCGGGTTTGGATGCCGGGTATGATGCGAATATGAGCGACTCGCGCTGAGCGAAGTCTGAACTGAGTTGTAGGCGCGTGTTCAGCAAAGCGCCGCAATTCAGACACAAAAAAGCGCAGGAGTCGCCCTGCGCTTTTCTGATCCGAGCCGAAGCCCGGTACATGCGAAATAATCTATCGCACGGCGACCGTGGTTGCCTCAACGAACACTGCCTTGACCGTGCCATCACGGACGACGCAGTTGAAATCGCGCGGTTCTACCACCTTGTCACGCCAGTCGTCGCGCGCTTCGATTGTGCCCGCAATATCCCAGCCGTCTTCATTGGCCGAAACCTTGGTAACCTCCCGCACGCTCGACATTTTGCCAGCCCGATCTTCAGCGGCGAGCGCGCAGGCATCAACCGCATCATTCTCACTGTTGATTGCGCCCTTTTGATACGGGCCATTCTCATTATAAACGCCAGCCTCACGCGCGCGCCGCTTTGATTTACCCGATGAGGCAATCGCGGCGACCAGCCCGACCACCGCGAGAATCCCGATCACATCGCCTGTATCAAGCCGATCACGCTTATAATGGCGGCCATGCTTATATTTGCCGCCATAGCCGTAACCATAGCCACGCCCTCCGGCAAAGGCAGGCGTCACCGAAGTCGCGACAAGCGCGGCGGCGGCCACGGTAGCAATCATTTTACGCAACTGGATCACGGGCTCACTCCCCCAAAAATTGACAATAGAGAGAGGCTAGCGACGCGAAGCTGTCGCAGCGATGAACGGATGTTTTGACGCGGTAGAACGCGGTGTAACGCAGTGGAAGCAGTGGACAGGGTCAGCACGCAAAACGCCTGAGAAACCCGCGATTCATCGGCTCATTATACGCCAAAAAGGCGCAAAATGCCGCTTATCGTTGGTTGAAAATAGGTGAGATTTGCTCAGGATATGCCTGTTTGTCACGCGGATTAGGCAAATTCTCGTCCGCTGCACTTCAAATCGCACGAAATCACCGCGCCATTTCGCGTTGACCTGCCGGGGCGCGAACGGCAGGGTGGAGAGATGGAGCTTAAAGCATTTGTTGATCGGTGGTTTGGACGCGAAGGCGGGGCTGAGCGTGCCAACTATGCGATGTTCCTCTCCGAATTTTGCCAGACGCTTGATCTGCCCCCGCCAGACCCCAGCGGAAAAGGCCTTGGCGATTATGAGTTTGAGGCGCCGGTTAAATCACAAGCCGTGCTTGGTACTAAAGGCACAGGCCGCATCGATCTGTATAAGAAAGACTGCTTCATCCTTGAGGCCAAGCAAAGCCAGATCAAACCCGGTGAGGCGATTCCGGCCGATGCGCCAGAGGAGGCCCTCGAAACCATTACCGATCTGTTCGGCAACATCATCGGCCACACCGCATCGACCACCAAGAAAGCCCCGCGCTATGACCGTCTGATGGCTGATGCGCGGGTTCAGGCGGAGCGTTATGCGCTGGCGCTGCCCGATAACCACAAAACTCCGCCGTTCCTGATCGTCGCCGATATTGGCCGCAGTTTTGAGCTTTATTTTGACTGGGCGGGGAATGGCCGTGGTTACAGCTTCTTCCCCGACCAGCAAAATTACCGGATCACGCTTGATCAACTGCATGATGAAAAAATCCGCGGGCTGCTCCGTGCAATCTGGATCAATCCGGCGAGCGTTGATCCGCGTCTAAAGGCTGCCGAGGTCACGCGCGACATCGCCAAGCGCTTGAGCCGCGTTGCCGAAGCCTTGGAGCAGGAACAACGCGGCCAGAACCCCGGCGCGCCCGATTTTGCGCTGGCCTTGGGCATTGAAGAAACCTCGCTATTCCTGATGCGGATATTATTCTGCATGTTCGCAGAGGATGTCGAGCTTTTGCCCAAGGGCAGCTTCACGCGCTTCCTTGATGAGGCGCGCACAAAATCGGATCGTTGGTGGCAGTCCGGGCTGAACGATTTGTGGCAGGCGATGAACCAGTCGCAAGAACATAACCGTTTCTGGAACCAAGGAGATGCGCTCGTCCGCCATTTCAATGGCAATTTGTTCAAATCGGCCAAGGTCTATGATCTGCCGCAGGAATTTAAGGGCGAATTGCTTGAGGCGGCAAAGCGCGATTGGCGTTCAGTCGAACCCGCTATTTTCGGGACGCTGCTTGAGCAAGTGCTGACCAAGGCACAGCGCGCGCAACTCGGCGCGCATTATACCCCGCGTCCGTATGTCCAGCGGCTGGTGAGCGCGACCTTTGGTGAATTGCTGAGTGAGGAATGGGCAGAAGTTGAGGCGGGGGTGCGGGGTTTAATAGAGTCCTCTCCCCTTCAGGGGGCTAGGATTGAGAATGGCAATGGATTGCCCCCGGCAATCCAACAATCAAGTCCGGGGGACTTGATTGACCATTCTCATCCGTCGCGGTTGGGAGAGGGGAAGTCTGGTTCGTCTAATACCGAACTTGGCATAATCGGACGCCCCCTCTCCCCGGCCCTCTCCCCTGAAAGGGAGAGGGAGAAGATTGCCCTCTCCCTCATCCAGTCTTTCCACACCCGCCTGTGCAATCTCCGCATTCTTGATCCCGCCTGCGGCACTGGCAATTTCCTTTATGTCAGTATGGAGGAATTGCTCCGGCTGGAGGGCAAGGCGATTGCGCTTGCCGAAAGTCTCGGGAGCCCGATTGCGCCCGCCGTCCACCCCAACCAGTTTCTGGGGCTTGAGCTAAACCCGCGCGCGGCGGTGATTGCCGAATTGGTGCTGTGGATCGGCTGGCTGCGGCACCGATTGGCGAACCACCCATCCGCGATTGGCGATCCGGTGTTGCCGACGCTGACCAATATCAACGGCGGGACGCACGGCGGCTTTGATGCGGTGCTCAGGCGAACTGCGACGGGGGAACCCGATACCGAAAACCCTATGGCGCCCGCTTGGCCAGAGGCCGATTTCATCGTCGGCAACCCGCCCTTTATTGGTGGCAAAGACATTCGCGCCAAATTGGGTGGGGCATATGCGGAGGCACTTTGGAAAGCCAACCCGAGGGTCCCCAAATCGGCCGATTTCGTCATGCATTGGTGGGATCATGCGGCGTGGCTGCTCACCCGGCCTGATAGCAAACTGCGCCGCTTTGGCTTTGTGACCACCAACAGCATTACGCAGACGTTCAGCCGACGGGTGATTGAGGGGTATCTGTATAAAAATCCCTCTCCCCTTCAGGGGAGAGGAGGGAGCGACGAAGTCGCGGAAGGAGAGGGGGAGTCTTTTCAGCCAGCCGCATTCAGCGCATCGAATGACAGCCCCCTCTCCCCAACCCTCTCCCCTAAAGGGGAGAGGGGGCTTAGCCTCATCCTCGCGATTCCCGATCACCCGTGGACAAAAGCCACGCCAGACGCGGCCGCCGTCCGCATCGCAATGACCGTGGCAGAGGCAGGCGCGCATGATGGCACGCTGTTGGAGATTGTCCGTGAAGAAGGTCTGGAAACCGACGATCCGAATTTGGTGACAAGCGAGGTAGGCGGTGCGATCAATGCTGATCTGACGGTGGGTGCCGATGTGGTGAGTGTGAAGCCGCTCTTGGCCAATGAAGGCATTTCTTCGCGTGGCGTTGCTTTACACGGCGCTGGGTTCATAGTGACGCCTTCGGAAGCCGAGGCGCTTGGTCTTGGTAAGCGGGCCGGGCTTGAGGCGCATATCAGAGATTATCGGCATGGACGAGATTTGCTTGGTAGAAGCCGAAATCTAAAGGTTATCGATTTGGAAGGGCTTTCCGAAAAGGACGTCCGTTCAAAATTCCCGGAAGTCTATCAACACGTCTTGGGAACTGTGAAGCCGGAACGTGATAAAAATCGCGAGCCATACCGCCGTGATAACTGGTGGGTTTTTGGTCGCAAGCACACTGACTTGAGAGACTTTCTTCAAGCAGTGCCTCGCTACATTGGAACGGTAGAAACGGCCAAGCACCGGATTTTCGAGTTTTTGCACGCGTCGATCTTGCCAGATAACAAGGTGTTGGCAATTGGCACTGATGACGCGTTCAATCTGGGCGTATTGTCATCTTCCATCCATGTCGAATGGTCAATCCTGGCAGGTGGCTGGCTCGGCTTCGGTAACGATCCGGTTTACGTGAAAACGAAAGTCTTCGACCCCTTCCCCTTCCCGGACGCCACCCCCGAACAGCGCGCGACAATTGCTGAACTCGCCGAAGAGCTTGACGCCACGCGCAAGGCGGCTTTGGCTGAGGTGCCCGGCCTGACGATGACCGAGATTTATAATCTGCGCGAGTGGCTAAAGTCCTCTCCCCTTCAGGGGAGAGGAGGGAGCAGCGTAGCTGCGGAAGGAGAGGGGGCTGTCAATGCGCGCGCCGCTCTTGCTGACAG
>JAYTMV010000445.1:0-10554 GCA_043728175.1 Sphingomonadales bacterium | reverse complement strand
CGGCCCTCTCCCCTGAAGGGGAGAGGGAGTAGAGTTCCCTAATACGTCCGCCCAACCAGCACCCGCTCGACTGCTTTCTCGCCAGTGAAGAAACACATCCCATCTGCCGCCGCCGCATCCAGCGGCGCGTAGCGCATCGTCAGCTTTAACGCCTTCAACTGTTCAACGATCTTCTCAAGCGCAGCCCCCGTTGGCCGTGCCCATTGCAATTCGACCCAGCCAACGAATTTCGCGTCATCGCCTTTGAAATGTGCCGCGAGGTCAGTCACGTCACGGGCGATATTGGCGTCGAGCCTCAACTTGGCCTCAGTGTACAGCCCCGCCTGAATATCTTCGAGCAATGCCGCCGCCTGCCCCACAAACTCCCCACGCGGGGTGAAGGCGGTCGCGAGTTTGCCGCTGTCTTGATAGAGCTTGTCGCGCCGGATCACTGCCGCCTTGCCGTCAGCCACATCGCGCGGGCCGATCTCGACGATCACCGGCGCGCCTTTTTTGACCCAGCTCCAGCGCTTGGTCTGCGCCTTGGTGGCCTTGGTATCAAGCAGCACACGCACAGGCTCGCCAAACGCGGATTGCCCGCGCAGTTCGCCCGCAAGCAACTTGCAATAATCAAGCACCGCCGCGTCGCCATCATCATAGCGCAGCATCGGAATGATCACAATTTGCTGCGGCGCGATTTGGGGAGGGCAGCGCAGGCCGTCATCATCGCCGTGCGTCATGATCACGCCGCCGATCATCCGCGTTGAAACGCCCCAGCTTGTGGTGTGAGCAAGCGCGATGCCGCCGTCCTTATCCTGATATTTGATGCCCGCCGCCTCGGCAAAAGTCGTGCCGAGATAGTGCGATGTCCCAGCCTGAAGCGCCTTGCCGTCCTGCATCATCGCCTCAATGCTGTAGGTCGCGTCGGCACCCGGAAACCGCTCATTCTCAGGCTTTTCACCAGCAACAACGGGCATCGCCAGCGGCCCTTCGGCAAAGGCGCGGTACATCTCAAGCGCGCGCAGCGTTTCGGACATTGCGTCGGCCTTATCGGCGTGCGCGGTGTGCCCCTCTTGCCAGAGAAACTCGCTCGTCCGCAAAAACATCCGCGTCCGCATTTCCCAGCGCACGACATTGGCCCATTGATTGACCATCAACGGCAGATCGCGCCACGATTGCACCCAGCGGCTCATCGCCGCGCCAATCACGGTTTCCGATGTCGGGCGCACGACGAGCGGCTCCTCAAGTTTGGCCGAAGGATCAACGACAAGCTTACCGTTACCATCCGCGATCAGGCGGTGATGCGTGACGACCGCCATTTCCTTGGCGAAACCGTCCACATGATTGGCCTCTTTCTCAAAGAAAGACAGCGGGATGAAGAGCGGGAAATAGCAATTCTCAACGCCTGCGAGCTTAATTTCTGCATCCATCAATTTCTGGATACGCTCCCAAATGCCGTAGCCCCACGGTTTGATCACCATGCAGCCGCGCACCCCCGATTCTTCGGCCAAATCGGCTTCGGCAATAAGTTCTTGATACCAAGCAGAGAAATTGGCGGCGCGGGTGGTGGTGAGGGCGTGTTTCATGGAATGCGCTTTAGACGGCAGCATGGAAGGGAGCAAGTTTGCGCCAAGCCAAAGCGGAAATTGCTAAAAATAGTCCAGTCACACTTGACCAAGTTCACACCGTCCCGACTTTCCGTTTTCACGTTGAACCGTTGTTATTCATCGTTGAGTCGAAATGTGATTTTTGACCCCGAGATGCCCACCGCGCCGCCTGTGCCTGTATCGACGCCGCTTGCCAGCACTGCGCGAAGCCAGGCGTATGTGCCCGCGCAAAATAAGCGCCTGACTTTGTGATCCCCGCCGCGCGTGTCGCCGCCGTAACGCTCTGGCCACCGCGCACCGCCTGCAAAAATACATCATGCCATGAAACCGGCTGCGGCTGTAAAAATGCCGCCCGCACCCGCTCCGCCTCACGCAGCGCCGCCACCTCGGCAAGCGCAGTAGCGCGAATATCAGATTTGCGGCGGAGCTTTGCCATGCAAGGAACAATATAGGAACGAATTTGAATAGGAAAGCGATTTCCGTGGTGCCAGATTAGAACAGACTGTCATTCTATTTACATTGCCTCACGCTGCAGAAATCAGCTAGCCTCCGACATCCAGCGATTCTTAGTGGGAGAAGCAACGTGCGTAATATCTATAAATTTAACCCGGCATTTGGCGGAAAATTTGCGGCATCGGTAAGCGCGGTAGCGTTAAGCGTTGCAAGCCCCGTCTGGGCTGATCCCACAGCGCCGTGCAATAATGGCTTGGGCGTAGGTTCCACTGAATGCGGAAGCAACTCGACTACTGGCGTTGCCGCCAACACCAATGCAACCGCCGTTGGTCAAAATGCCAATGCGTCGGCGCAAGCCGCAACAGCGGTTGGTGCTACGGCACAGGCAACCGGAATCAATGCCATCGCAATTGGAACTGACGGCTCAGACGCGGACACAGTCGGTGCAAATGCATCGGCGGGAAATAGTATAGCAATTGGGAACGACTCACTGGCATCGGGCACTAGCTCGACTGCAGTCGGTAACGGTGCACGTGCAAGTATGGGAATAGCAAGTGCATTCGGTAGCGGGGCCGTCGCTACGGCATTTGGCGCAACTGCTATTGGCGTAATTTCTAAGGCTACAGGGGAATTCAGTAGCGCTTTTGGCGATAACTCTCAAGCAATCGGATTACGATCAATAGCTATTGGAAGAGACTCAATCTCCAGTCAACAGGACGCAATTGCCATTGGCAGCCAAGCACAAGCCACATTTTCAAACACTGTTGCCATAGGGGGCAATGCTTTAGCAAGTGGAAATTTATCAACAAGCATTGGGTTCTTTTCTAAAGCGTTGCATCAGGATGCAGTTGCTGTTGGAAGAGGTACCGATACATTAGGTATGAATGCTGTCAGTTTAGGGAGTGTATCTGTTTCTGGTACGAATTCAGTAGCAGTCGGTTTTGTAGCAAGCGCGAGGGACAGCGATTCAGTTGCTGTTGGTACAAGCTCAGAAGCACGTTCAGCGCGCGGGACGGCAATTGGTAGTGGAGCCTCCGCAACGGCCGAGGGTGCGACCGCGCTTGGACAAGGTGCTTTTGCAGGAGGGATTGGCAGTATCACAATTGGCAGTGATGGGAACGGTGATGGTTTTGGTGCAGGTTCGGGGGGTAGGTTCGCAATTGCGATAGGTGCTGATACCAGCGCAATTTTTGATGGCGGAATAGCAATTGGCCAGAGCGCACGAGCAGACTTTGGGGATTTTTCCACTGGGCGCGGGTCGGTTGCGTTAGGCAGGAGCAGTGTTGCATTGAGTAATGCGACCAGCGCACCGGGCACATTTGCCGCCATTGGCCAACCTCGCGATCTTACGCTCAATGGCTCAATAGCTGTTGGCGATGCCGCAAGGTCAATTGGTGTGTCATCTATTGCGCTCGGCACAAATGCACGCGCTGGTAAGCCGGAAACATTTACGCTTGGTGGTGTAGGAGTGCTCTCGGCGATTACGCGCGGCACGGCCATAGGCGGCGAAGCATCCGCACAAGCTGACCAGAGTACCGCCATAGGCGGACGAGCGGAAGCAATTGGAGTCGATAGCACAGCGTTAGGCGCATCATCACGAGCCCTTGCCGCACAAAGCTCTGCAATAGGTGTTAATGCCCAAGCGACATTTGAAAACAGCGTCGCGATAGGCGCAGGGACAATCACAAATCGCGCGAATTCGGTTTCCTTTGGTATCGTCGGCGCTGAACGCCAACTAACCAATGTTGCTGTGGGAACAGTCGCAACAGACGCAGTTAATCTGGGCCAACTCAATGCTGCAATTGCAAGCGCTGCCAATCCATTTTTTGACGTCAACAGTATGGGCGCGTCGGCCAATGCAGTCGGCGCAGAAGCCATTGCAATTGGTGGAGCCGCCCAAGGCAGGGCTGTGAATTCAATTGCCATCGGCGGCGACGGCGGCGACGGCGGAACTGATGGTGCCGACGCATCGGGATCCAACAGCATATCGATTGGCAGTGACTCACTAGCGTCTGGCACAAGTTCAACGGCAGTGGGAACTGGTGCAGTTGCTAGTCAAAACCTCGCGAGTGCCTTTGGTTTTGGTTCACAAGCGTTTGGCGAAGGCGCAACTGCTCTAGGTTTTGCCACTGCTAATGCGGTCAGGACAACTGCAGTTGGCGCGAACGCTTTTGCAAATCAGATGGATGATACTGCCTTAGGATTTGGTGCCATTGCAGCAGGAGGTAGTGGTGTTGCGATTGGCGCTTCGGCATTGGCGAATGCCCCTTCAGCAGTGGCAATTGGGCCTGCCTCTATGGCGATTGGAAGAATATCTATCGCGATTGGTAACGGCGCGAACACTTCTGACCAACAGACTATAGCTGTCGGCAACAATGCAAGTGCTTCAACCTTATTCGCAACTGCTGTCGGCTCGCAATCGGTTGCTAGTGGCGCTGGTGCCTCGGCCTATGGCTTCGCTGCGCGTGCGGTTGGCAACAGATCAGTCGCCATTGGCAGCGATGGCGAAGATGCTGATAATGACGGCCCAATCGCATCGGCCACAAACAGCGTCGCCGTCGGTACTGACTCATCCGCACGCGCTAATAATGCCGCTGCATTGGGTTTTCAAGCCACCGCCACGGGGGATAGCGCCACCGCACTTGGTTTCAGGACAACCGCATCGGGGGGATTATCCTCAGCAATTGGCACCAACGCCACCGCCACTGGCTTTGCCTCTTCAGCAACGGGCACAGATAGTGTCGCCGCCGGGTTTCAGGGCATTGCAAACGGCGTATTTGCGCGCGCAGCAGGCGATTTCACCGTTGCATTTGGGCGCGCTTCATTTGCCGCTGGCAGTCAGGCGGTTGCGATTGGCGCGCTGTCAAGCTCAGGCGGGAATAATGGCACAGCCATTGGCGGCGAAGCCGTGGTTACGACAACTGGGGGCACCGCGCTTGGTGCGCGCACGCGTGCGGGGCTCAATGCCACAGCGATTGGCCTTGGTGCCACTGCGACACAGGGCGGGGCGACTGCGCTTGGCTTTGGCGCAGTAACGACGGCAAGCAATCAGGTGCGTCTCGGCGGGGCGGGATCATCAATCGCCATTGGTGACATCAGCGCGAGTGATGCAGCACAAACCGGAACTGAGTTCATTCTGACCGTCGATAATAACGGCACGATTGGCCGCCAGCCACAGGGTGGATCTGGCGCCGCATTTGGCCAGCAATCGCTTGCCTTGGCTGAATTGCAATCGGGACAAGCGTTGATTGATGATCAGATCACGTCGTTGCAAACTGGCCAGAAGACTTTGTTTGATCTCGTCTCGCTTAACCGCAGGCAGGCACAGCGTGGGATCGCAGCGGCAGTGGCACTTGCGCCTGCACCGTTTCCCTCAGCACCGGGCAAGACAAGCTATAGCGCAAACGTCGCCACCTATCGCGGCGAAACTGGCTTCAGCGCCTCAATCGCACACCGCTTCAACACGAGATCGCCCTTTGCACTGACCGCCGGGGCATCACATGCTGGCGGCAAGGATACCGCAGCGCGGGTTGGCGTGGCGGGCGAATTCTAATCAATCTGGGGCATCGCATCCATCAGATGCGGTAATGCCGGAAAGCTGTTCACCAACCCGCTCCTCGCGACGCTGTTTACGCCTTGAAACGCGTAAGCGCGTCGCGGGCACTTCTATTCATCGCGCCTGCAATCCCTTGGCCTTCATCCGCCAGACCATTTGGTCGAAACGGTCTTGGCCAAAAAATGGTTCTCCATCCAAAACCATGAGCGGGACGCCGTAATGCCCGCCTTCGCGCTGGGCGACTTGGTTGGCGGTGATTGCAGCGTCGAGGCGTTCGGCCTCGGCAAGGGCGGCGGCGTCCATTTCGGCGAAATCAAGCCCCCCGCGCGCCACTGCTTGGGCTAGATGATCGCCCTCGTTCCAGCCTGTGACGCCCCCGCCCCAGAGTAAGCTGCTCACCTCATCAATGAAAGCCAAGCCCTTGCCCTGTTCGGCGGCAAGCTGACCAAGGTGCGAAAGGCGGTAGATATAGGGCTGTTCACGCGGGTAGGTGCGCGTCGCAAAATCCATCACCACCGGATCAGGCTTGGGCCATTTGAGCGGAAGCCCGAGAAACTCGGCACTGCGGAACACGTCGCGGATCAGATATTGCAACCACAGCGGGTCATTCTTGTCGAAAAATTCAGGCGTCCGTACCGCGATTGGATAAACGATGCGGACGTTGCACTGCACGTCATAGTCTCGCTCAAGCGCCACCAACCGCTTGGTCAGCAGATAAGAATAGGGTGAACGGAACGACCAGAAGACATCATAGTTTAACATATTCACCCGACTCCCTCATTATCATCGGATTATCAATGAAGCAGCGCAAACACACAACAGCCATTGACGCGGCCAAAAATTCCAGTAAGCCGCCATTTCCCGAAAAGGGGCGCTTAGCTCAGTTGGTAGAGCATCTCGTTTACACCGAGAGGGTCGGCGGTTCGAGCCCGTCAGCGCCCACCACTTCCCCCAAATCTGGCCCAAATCGGGAATAGGGACGCAATATGCCCGCGACCAAGCTCTCAACGATCAGCGTGAACAAGCCGTGGGGCCGCCACACGCTGTGGCCCGGTTTTGAGGATGTGCCGCGTCACGGCGAGCCCGTCGGCGAAATTTGGTATCAGGTGGCCAAAGGTGTGCCCGAGCCCGAATTGCTCGTCAAATATCTCTTCACGTCGGAACGGCTGTCGATTCAGGTGCATCCGGGTGACGATGATGCGCGCGCGGCGGGCTACCGCCAAGGCAAGGATGAGGCTTGGCTGATCCTCGCCGCTGAACCCGGCGCGACGATTGCGCTTGGCACACGCCATCCGGTGTCGCGTGCTGAACTGCGCGCCGCCGCGCTTGATGGCAGCATAGAAACGCTGATGGATTGGCGCCACGTGAAGGCAGGCGATGTAATTTATTCACCCGCTGGCACCGTCCATGCGATCGGCGCAGGGCTGACACTGATTGAAGTGCAGCAAAATGTTGACCTCACCTACCGCCTCTATGATTATGGCCGCCCGCGCGAACTGCATCTTGATGCTGGGATTGCGGTTTCCAATCCGGTGCCTTTTGCTGATTCTCCGACACCAATCCAGGCAGTGCATGAGCGAGCTGTCTTGGTTGAGGGCGGCAAGTTTGTGATTGAGCGACTGCTTGAGAATCACAGGCATATGGTATCGCTTCCCACCCCTGCATGGATCATCGCTGTCACGGGCGGCGGAGCAATTGATGAACAGCCGTTTGAGGCGGGCGAATGCTGGATGATTGACGGACAAGTGATCGTCAATCTTGAAGTAGGCAGCGATGTTCTTCTCGCCTATCCGGGGGGCGAGCGGGCGATATTCTAAGAGATTGCTTGGCAAGCCAATTGCGAAGCCGAGAAACCAGAGGAGACGAATAATGAGCACAGCGACATTTAGCGGGCTGCAACTGCGGTCACTCGTAAAGACGAGTGGCACGCTAGAACTGTCACTCGTCAGTCTTGAAACGCCAGCACCCGGCCCCGATGAAATCGTCATTCGCGTCGAGGCAGCGCCGATCAATCCTTCGGATCTGGGCTTGCTGGTCGGGGCGGCGGATATGTCCACCGCGACAGCCTCGGGCAGTGGTGCGAGCGCTACTGTTACCGCAACCATTCCCGAACGCTTGATGCGCGCGATGGCGGGACGGGCCGACGAATCGATGCCCGTTGGCAATGAAGGCGCTGGCACGGTGATCGCGGCGGGCAGTTCGGACGCGGCACAGGCACTGATGGGCAGGGTTGTCGCGGCCGTTGGCGGGGCGATGTACAGCCAGTACCGCACATTGCGCGCCGCCGATGTTCTCGTCCTGCCCGAAGGCACAAGCGCAGCAGAGGGCGCGTCGTGCTTCGTCAATCCGCTGACCGCACTTGGCATGACCGAAACGATGCGGCGTGAAGGGCACACTGCACTCGTTCATACTGCGGCGGCTTCAAACCTTGGCCAGATGCTCAACAAGATTTGCCTCAAGGACGGCATCGCGCTGGTCAATATCGTCCGCAGCCCGGCACAGGCCGAACTGCTGCGCGGCATTGGTGCCACCTATGTGTGCGACAGCTCAGCGCCGACATTCATGGCTGATCTTACTAAGGCGCTTGCCGGAACTGGCGCAACGATTGCTTTCGACGCAATTGGCGGCGGCAAGCTCGCGGGGCAAATCCTTACCTGCATGGAGGCCGCGATCAACCAAAGCGCGACGGTTTACAGCCGCTATGGGTCAGCCACGCACAAGCAAGTTTATATCTACGGCGGGCTTGATATGGCACCGACTGAAATCAACCGCAGTTTCGGGATGATCTGGGGTGTGGGTGGCTGGCTGCTGTTCCCCTTCCTCCAGAAAATCGGGCGCGACGATGCGCAACGCCTGCGTGAACGTGTGGTGGCAGAACTCAAAACGACTTTCGCCAGCCATTATACGGACACGATTTCACTCATAGAGGCGCTCGATCTTGATGTGCTGGCACGGTACAACAAGCGCGCGACGGGCGAGAAATATCTGATCAACCCGCATAAGGTGTAAGAAAATTAAAGTGGCCAAAGCAGCTTAGCGCAGGTTCATCATTCCCGAGAAAACGCATATCTGGAGATGTACTCGTGCCTTTTGCGGGGATGATCAAGCCTTATAGCATTAGGTCACAGCGCGCTGCCCCATCAGCGCCTCTATCGTATCAGTCACCTCGGCAATATCAGCCATGCCGTCTACTTTACGGACAAGCCCGCGCGCTTCGTAGATTGGCAGGATCGGCGCGGTTTTGCCGCGATACTCGGTCATGCGTGTCCGCACAGATTCTTCATTATCATCGGCGCGGCGCTTAAATTCAGTTGATCCGCAATTATCGCAAGTCCCGGCCACGGCAGGCTGCTTGAATTTATCGTGATAGCCTTCGTTGCATTTCGCACAGGTATATCGTCCAGTGATCCGCTCAACCAGCGCATCTTCATCAACCACCAGCTCAATGACATGATCCAGCGTACGGCTACGCAATTTAAGTATCTCATCAAGCGAAAGCGCCTGTGCCGCCGTGCGCGGGTAACCGTCAAATATCACTCCTGTTTCGGGGGCAAGTGCATCAAGCGCTTCACCGATCAGGCCCGAGACGACTTCATCCGAAACCAGCCCGCCGCTATCCATGATCGCTTTGGCCTGAAGCCCGGTTGGCGTTCCCGCCTTCACCGCTGCGCGCAGCATATCGCCCGTCGAGAGTTGCACCATCGCATATTCATCGACCAAGCGCGCAGCCTGCGTGCCCTTGCCAGCACCCGGTGGCCCCAACAATATGATATTCATGCGCGCCCTTCCCCAAGGTTTTTATGTGCAGGTTAGCGGCGTGTGATGCCACCCTTCAGCTTAGATTTCTTGATCAGATCACCGTATTGGTGCGCCAGCAAATGGCTCTGAATCTGGGTCACCGTATCAATCGTAACGTTGACCACGATGAGCAAGCTGGTGCCACCAAGATAGAATGGAATGCCAAGCGCAGACACAAGATATTCGGGCACGAGACAGATGAAGGTTAGATAGGCCGCACCAAGTACGGTGATCCGCGTCAGCACATAATCGAGATAATCCGCAGTGTTCTTACCCGGACGGATGCCGGGAATAAAACCGCCATAACGCTTGAGGTTATCCGCCGTTTCTTCAGGGTTGAACACAACCGCTGTATAGAAAAAACAGAAGAAAATGATCCCCGCCGCGTAAAGCGCCATAAACAAGGGCGATCCGTGCTGGAGATTGGTCGTAATACCAAGCACGACGTCGCCCCAGAAGCTCTCTCCCGTGGCACCCTGACCGGCAAACTGCGTCAGCGTCAGCGGCATTAGCAGCAGCGACGACGCAAAGATTGGCGGAATGACGTTGGCGGTGTTGATCTTCAAAGGCAGGAAGCTCTTATCCGATTGCACCATGCCGCGCGCGGATTGGCGCTTGGGATATTGGATCAGCACTCGGCGCTGCGCCCGTTCCATAAAGCAAATGAATGCGATCAGACCGAGCACGAGAATAAGAATACCAAGAATCAACAGCGGTGACATTGTGCCTGAACGCCCGCCTTCAAACACATTGACGAGTGCGGACGGCAGTTGCGAGACGATCCCCGCCATAACGATCAGTGAGATACCGTTACCGATACCCCGACTAGTGATCTGCTCACCAAGCCACATCAGGAAGAGGGTGCCGCCAACGAGCGCGATAACGCAGGCAACGCGGAAGAGAATTCCAGGTTCAACCACCGCTGACGTTCCGGTTTGTGCACCCCAGCCTTCAAGCCCGACCGCGATAAAATAGCCCTGAATAATCGTCAGGAACACCGTGCCATAGCGCGTATATTGATTGAGCTTTTTGCGTCCGCTCTCGCCCTCTTTTTTGAGCGCGGCGAGCGTTGGATTAAGCGATGTCGCAAGCTGGATCACGATCGACGCCGTAATATAGGGCATCACGCCCAGCGCAATCAAGCTCATCCGCTCAAGCGCG
>JAYTMV010000444.1:0-2891 GCA_043728175.1 Sphingomonadales bacterium | reverse complement strand
CGTGCTCGGGTCTGTGATCGACCGGATGGCAGGGCTTGGCTACACGCCTGATGTTGCGGTTGAGCTCGAATTTTATTTGGTTGATGCCAAACGCGGGCGCGATGGGCGGCCAAAGCCTGCGCGGACGCCGCACACGGGCGCTACGCCGCATGATATTCAGGTCTACGGCCTGACCGAGATGGAGGATTTCCGCGCCTTCTTCGATGATCTTTATGCCTGTGCTGATGTACAAGGCCTCCCGCTTGAGGCCGCGATTTCGGAATATGCGGCAGGTCAGTTTGAGATGACACTCGCGCACAAGGCCGATGCGCTGCGGGCGTGTGATGATGCGATCATGCACAAGCGGATGGTCAAGGCGATTGCCGCCAAGCACGGGATGGAGGCAACCTTCATGGCCAAACCGTTTGAGACGAGCGCGGGCAACGGGATGCACCTTCATGCCTCATTGCTTGACGCCGACGGCAAAAATGCGTTCGCGAGCGAAGACCCGGCGGGAACGCCGCTGCTTCGCGAATGCATCGCGGGGATGCAGGCGACGATGGCTGATGCGTTCCTGATCTTTGCGCCCAATGCCAATAGCTACCGCCGTTTCAAGGCCAACAGCTATGCGCCAGTCGCGCCAACATGGGGGGTGAATAACCGTACCGTGAGCTTCCGCGTCACCGCTGGCCCGCCCAATACGCGCCATGTTGAACACCGGATTGGCGGGGCGGATGCGAACCCCTATCTCGCGATGGCGGGAATGCTCGCTGGCATGTGTCACGGGATCGAGCATAAGCTTGACCCCGGGGCGCCAGTGGTCGGCAACGGTTACGAGGCTGAAAGTGATGCGCCGGGAATGCCGGGCAACTGGTTCGCAGCTGTCGAGCGATTCGCAGCGTCAGACGTGATGAAGGATCATTTGGGCGAACGATTCGTCAAGATGTACAGCATCGTCAAGCGCACTGAGCAGGAACGCTTTTTCGCAACCGTGCCGACGCTTGACTATGATTGGTATCTACGGACGGCCTGATTAGCGGCGTTTTGACGCGCGCGGGGCAAAGAGTGCGTTGATCAGGCTGAGGAGTGCAAAGGCACGCATTATTATCTCGATATCATATGTTAAATGTGCAAAAACAGCATATATCGTATGTCGTATATGTTGCGTTGCACAAAATATCAACTAGCTTTGGTTCACGTGATCGTCATCACTGACGAGAACATGGCTTATAATTAGTAAAGAAATCAAGATAGCGGAAACTGCCGCAGACACTCGGTGATCGCAAAAGGCAATTTATGGCAAATCAAACGATAGAAAGCGGAGATACGCGTCTGTCCGACACGGGAAGTTCAAATAATCCGGCGCTGCCTATGGCCAGTGCTAACTTGCGCTACCATTCGGCAGGCGAGGATCATTATTTCCCGATCCAACGCGTGAGCATGTGCACAATTGGCAGAAGCAGCACCAATAACATATCGCTCGACGACCGCCTGCTATCACGCGATCACGCGTTGATCCGCTGTTCCTCGTCGGGGGCGTGCGAGATTGAAGATACCGGCAGCAGCAATGGCACCAGCGTAAACGGCGAACGTATCTCGACGGCGGTGACGCTTAAGGACGGCGATGTCATTCAGGTTGGCCAGCATGTCATGACCTTTATTCAAAATAATCAGACCGCAGGGCTTGTTACCGACGCAGATGATGATCGCGCGGTCGTTGCGTTTCCGCCAAATTCTCTAATCACGGCGTTGTCGCTCAATATTCGTGGTTACGCCAATCTCACCCAAATCCTTGGGGCTGAGCAGCTAGGTCTGCTCATGGCTGATATTGCCACGATTGCGGGTGACGTGTTTGCGCGCAGGCACGGCTGGAAGCATCAGCACGATGGCAGTGCTGTTAATGCAGTGTGGGCGCATCATGATGATTGGCTTTCGGCCCGCGACCTTCTCAACATTTTTGATGCCATTTCCGAAATTCAACTTGGTGTTCGGTCGTTGCAAAAACGTTATCACTTGCTGCGGCCAATCGCATTTGGTTGCGGGGTATCAACGGGTCATGCGATGCTTGCAAATGTTGCTGAAGCAGCCGAAACAGATTTTGATGCGCTGTGCAGCGTCGTGCGCCAAGCGCATCAGCTTGAAATCGCAACACATGCAACCGGCTGCGATATGCTGATCAGTGAAAGCGGCCTGTCTTTGCTCTCTCCTCAGCTTGAGACTGGTTATTTGCCAGCGCTATGTTCGGTCTCTGCCAAGGATATGCCGCAGATGCTGCATGCTTATGCGTTGCGCTTTGATCAGCTTGGCACGCTTTCGGCTGCGCTTGCCGGGGCTAGTCCCAAGACCGTCAGCGGTCGCTGAGCGCGCGTTGGAGATAGTCTATGAGCGCTAGCGCAATTGACGTCCGCGAAAGCGCGGCAACGCATGTCGGGCTGGTGCGATCATCCAATCAAGACAGCTATTATTGCAACCCGGCGGCAGGCGTCTGGGTCGTGGCCGATGGTATGGGTGGTCATTATGGCGGAGAATGGGCATCGGCGGCCATCATCGAGCGCGTTAGTAAACTTTTCAGACACGGCGATTTTGCTGAGCGACTAAAGGCAGTGCGACAAGCCATTGCCGATTCTAATCGATGCATATTTGATGAAGCTCAGACACAAGGTCGCCAAATGGGATCGACCGTTGTAGCGCTCGTGATCGGCGACGGCCGTTATGCCATATTATGGGCAGGCGATAGTCGCGCTTATTTGAAACGGGGTGATGCTTTCCTACGTCTCACGCGCGACCACTCACAGGCGGAGGAACTGGTTGATGCCGGATTGCTGGATCGCGGTGCGGTGGCAGGGCATCACTCATCGCATATCTTGGTGCGCGCGATTGGTGTTTTGCCAAGTGTCGAAATCGATGAGATC
>JAYTMV010000443.1:0-8615 GCA_043728175.1 Sphingomonadales bacterium | reverse complement strand
AACAGGCCAACCGCCTCGCGCACCGCCTTGCATTCAGCGGCATTGGCCTCGAACCAATTCTGGCGGCCATAGCTATATTCATATTTGGGCGTGCTGCCGGGTTCGCCATACCAGTTGGCGCGTTCCCAGCCGAAAGCTTCGCCAAAGCATGCGCCTGCCGCTGCCAGCCGATCATGCAGTGCTGACTTCCGCACGCCGCGCGCGGTTTCATATTGCTTGAACGGATAATGCGTCGCGTAAAGCAGGCCGAGGCTTTCTGTCACCCGCTCGCGCAGATAGTTGCGATTGATCTGGAACGGCATGTTGCGGCGGATATCGACCGTCCAAAGGTCAGCAGGCGGAATGCCATCGCGGATCCAGTCTGCCATCACTTTGCCGACGCCACCCGCCGATTGCAGCCCGATGGAATTAAGGCCCGCCGCGACAAAACAACCCTTCATCTCGGCGCTTTCGCCAAGATGATAGCGGACATCCGGCGTAAAGCTTTCTGGCCCACAGAAGAATTTCTGAATGCCTGCTTTTTCAAGAGCCGGAACGCGGCGCATCGCATCCAGCAGCAGCGGTGCGAAATGTTCAAAGCTGCCTGCAATTTCATCGAAGCAGAAGTCTTCGGAAATGCCCTCCATCCCCCAAGGCCTAGCATTGGGTTCAAACGCGCCGACAAGGAGCTTACCCGCATCGTATTTATAGTAGCCGCAATAATCATAATCGCGGAGCACCGGCAAAGTGTTGTCGATCCCCTCGACCCCTTCAAACAGCGCATAATAATGTTCGCAGGCGTGAAGCGGCGCCGCGACGCCGATGCTCGCCGCCAAATCGCGCGTCCACATGCCGCCGCAGATCACCACAAAATCCGCATCGATGCTGCCCTCATCGGTATCGACACCCGTCACTCGGTCACCATTGTGGCGGATTCTGGTAACCTTTGTATTTTCGAAAATCCGTGCGCCGCCGCTGCGGGCACCCTTGGCCAGCGCCTGCGTGATATCGACCGCATTGGCATAGCCATCGCTCGGGATATGGATACCGCCGACGACATCATCAACATTGACGATATTGGCGAGCGCCTTGATCTCATCTGGCGTGACGACATGGACTGGCAGATCGAACACCTTGGCCATAGAGGCGCTGCGTTTCAGTTCCTCGAACCGCTCCATATTGGTCGCCATCGAGATGGAACCGCACTGCCGGTATCCGGTCGCTTGGCCCGTTTCGGCCTCCAGCCCGCGATACAGTTCGCCGGTATATTTGGCGAGCTTGGTCATGTTGATGCTTGGGCGCAGCTGGCCGACTAGACCTGCGGCATGCCACGTCGTGCCACTGGTCAATTGTTTTCGCTCAAGCAGGACAACATCGTCCCAGCCGATTTTGGTCAGATGATAGGCAATCGAGCAGCCAATCACGCCGCCGCCGATGATGACGACTTTTGTTTTTTTGGGGAGGTCAGCCACCGATTAAACCTTCATTTTCGCATTTTCAGGGTCATAAGCGGGATGCTCTAGCACCGTTCCAACGCGCCGCTCGCCTTGCAGCATGATATCAAAGCGTGATCCCGGCACGGCATTCTCGTTCGGCACACAGGCGAAGAACAAGCTCTTCCCAACGCGGTGGCCGTAACCGCCAGATGTGGTCAATCCGATGCAGCTTTCATCGATCACGCAAGGCTCCCCGCCGCGCACATCAACGTCACTGGCGTCAACCTCACCGTAGACAATACGGAACCGATCAGAGGCATCAAGCGTTGCGGCCTTGCCGACGAAATCATCCTTCTTGAAATTGATGAAGCGGGGCATATCGGCTTCGATCATCGTCAGTTCGTTGGTCAGTTCTGACCCCCAGGCCTTATACCCCTTCTCAACGCGCATCGCATTGGCTGCGTAGAGCCCGTAATTGACGATGCCAAATTCCTGCCCCGCGTTCCACACTGCGTCATAAAGGGCGGCTAGATCGCCCAACGCCGGATGCATTTCCCAGCCAAGTTCGCCCGCATAAGAGACGCGGAGCGCGCGCATCTTGATGCCTGCAATCACAACTTCCTGACCACTCAGCCAGCGAAAGCCTTCATTGCTCAAATCCGCATCGGTCAGCTTCACCAGCACATCGCGGGAGCGCGGGCCGTTCATCACGAGCACGCCGAGGTTCATTGTCAGGTTGCGGAAAGTCACATTCTCACCCGGCAATTTGCTCTGGATCAGCAAATCCCAATCGCGCTGTTCAGCGGCGGCGGCGGAGAGGCAGTAGAAATGATCATCGGCAAAGCGCGTCACGGTCATCTCGCCATAAATGCGGCCTTGCACGGACAGCGGATGGACGAGGCCAATTCCGCCGAGCTTCTTCGGCATCCGGTTGGCGCAGATACGGTTGAGAAAAGCCTCCGCATCGGGGCCGGTGACGTCATATTTGGCAAAGCCCGATAGATCGAGGACACCGACACGTTCGGCAACGCCCTTCACTTCAGCGGCCACCGCATCGAAGCTGTTGGTCCGCTGATACCCGCCCACTTCCTCGGCACCGTCGAGCGCAAAATATTTTGGCCGTTCCCAGCCATAGGTTTCGGCGTAAACAGCGCCCGCCGCCTTGAGCGGCTCATAAAGCGCGCTGGTCTTTTGCGGGCGACCGTCGGGCTCCTCTTCGCCGGGGAGCCGCGTCGTGAAGGTCATGCGGTAATCAAGGAACACCTTGTCGCGGCTATAATCCTCATCCGCGTAGGGGCCATAGCGGCGCGGGTCGAACTCGGTCATGTTGATGTCGGCATCACCGAAGACCATCCACTGCGCCAGATATTTGCCAGCGCCCCCGCCCTGCGCGATGCCAAAGCTGGTGCCGCAGCAATGCCAGAAATTGCGCAAGCCAACCGCTGGCCCGAGCAATGGCCCGCCATCGGGCGTATGCGGGATCGCGCCGTTGACGAACCGCCGCAATCCGACCTCACCAAAAACCGGCATCCGTTCAATCGCGCGCTCCAGCCACGGCGCGATGCGCTCCAGATCTTCGGGGAAGAGCTCGCTGGTCGACTCCCATTCAGGGTGCCCGCCGCGCGGTGCCCAAGCCTCGGCCAGACCCGTGCTTTCATAAACGCCGATCAGCCCGCTTTTCTGCTCCTGCCGGAAGTATCCCGAAACATGAGGGCAACGCATTACGGGGATTTCTTCTTCGCGATCCTTGAAAGCGGGAATGGGATCGGTGACGACATAATGATGCTCCATATTGGTCACCGGAATGTCAATGCCCGCCATTTGCGCGACTTGGCGGGCATAACAGCCAGCGGCATTGACAACGATTTCGGCGCGAACAGTCCCTTGGTTGGTGATCACCTCCCATTCGCCACCTGGGAATTGCATGAGACCGGTGACCAATGTCTGGCGCGCAATTTTTGCACCCATGTTTTTCGCGCCAATGGCAAGCGCATTGCAGATGCCCGATGGATCGGCATGGCCGTCTTGGGTGGTCCGCGCGCCAGCGATCACGCCGTCCAAGGTCATAAAGGGGTTATGGCGCAGGATTTCCTCAGGCGGGATAATCTCCATATCGAAGCCGATGATCTTGGAGAAGCCGAGGATGTAGCGCATCCACGCCAGTTCACGCTCATTGGTCGCCAGTCGAATGCCTCCCGATGTGTGCCAGCTTACATATTGCCCGGTCAGCCCCTCCAATTGCGGATAAAGCTGGTTCGAATAGGCGTGCATTTTGGCCAGATTATAGCTGCCAGTGATATTGGGGCATTGCCCGGCGGCGTGCCAAGTGGAGCCGGATGTCAGCTCATCCTTTTCGATCAGTAGGCAATCGGTCCAACCAAGTTCGGCAAGATGGTAAAGCAAGCTCGCCCCCATGATCCCGCCACCGATAATCACAACTTTTGCACTCGTTTGCATTGATCTTCCATCCCGCTGCGGACATCGCGTTAAACTGATGTTTGGCTAAATTCACTGCCAAAGACAAATGTGCAATTCGCCACGACTGGTTCAAAAAATTCATGGTTGGGCCGAACAAGGCCAGTGTTCGACAAAACCCGTTGGGAAGCACGTCACAGCATAGTCATATATTTCGTGCAGTATTGAGAAAGGGTCAGATCAGCCCAACGGCAGCGTGAGTTACGATGACAACTTTTTCCATCCCTATCCCCAAATCCGAACCGCAGGCATATCCCCTGTGTGCGATGAGAGCTTTGTGGATCGCTTTGCCGCTTGCAGTTTTGCTGCCGCTTCACCTGATTTGGCATTTTCTCAAACTGCCTTCGCCTTGGGCGATGCTGTTTCTGCGCATCACGTCTCGCGCGCTTGGAGCACGGGTCAAAGTTCATGGGCGACCGCTGCGCAAGGATGTGTTCTTTGTCGCCAACCATTTGTCATGGCATGATATTCCGATCCTTGCCGGGATCACTGGCACCGCATTTGTCGCTCAAGACGGCGTGCGAGAATGGCCAATCATCGGGTGGCTTGCGAAAGTTAACCGAACAATCTTTGTCAGCCGCACAGACAAGCTCAATGTCGCGAGCCAAGTCGCTGGGTTACGCGAAGCGATAGCCGAAAACTGGTCGGTGGCACTTTTTCCGGAAGGCACAACCTCGGATGGGCGCGGGCTGTTGCCGTTCAAGAAGTCGCTTTTTGAAACTCTAGCTCCGCCGCCCAAAGCCATGATGATACAACCTGTACTGCTCGATTTTGGCGCTGTCGGCCCCGACATTGCGTGGCTTGGCGAGGAAACGGGCTGGGAAAGCGCGTGGCGCGCGTTCACGCGGCCGGGCAGTTATGAAGTTGGCGTCCATTTTCTCGAGCCGTTCGACCCGGGTCAGCTTGCCGATCGGAAAGAGGTTTGTGCGCTTGCGCGAGCGCGACTGGCAAGCGCTCTATCAGCCAGTCTTGGATATGCTGTTTCTTAAAATTGGCGATCAGCTAGGCGTCACCCAGAATGGGCTAGCCGGTCTCAGACAACTCTGCGCAAAATAATTCACATAATCACCCAAATTTTTCATTTGTGGTAAAGTGCGCGCGACGCTCTAACTTTCTCACATATTCATGGCATTTGCCTTATCTGTGCACGTCACCCAGACAGCTTGATTTGGCGATAGAGCCACCGGGGGAAGAATTAGGCGCTATCATGAGAATCGGCTTTATTGGTCTTGGCAATGTTGGTGGCAAACTCGCCGGTAGTTTGATCCGCAACGGCCATGATGTGATCGTGCGCGATCTGGATGAGGCGCTCGTCGCGGATTATGTCGGACGCGGGGCGACGGCGGCGGCTTCCCCCAAGGCGCTCGGTGAGGCGGTTGATCTGATCGTCACTTGCCTGCCCTCGCCCGCAGCAAGCAGTGCCGTCGCCGAAGGGCCGGACGGTTTCCTTCAGGTGCTGCGTCCCGGGCAAGTCTGGCTCGAAATGAGCACGACCGATTATAGCGAGATCATCCGGCTCGGTGCGCTGGTCGAGGCGCGCGGGGCGCTGTTTATGGAATGCCCGGTATCGGGCGGTTGCCACCGCGCCGATACCGGCAATATCGCGATCTTTGCCGGTGGCCCGCGCGCCGCGTTTGAAACGGTGCTGCCGGTGCTCACCACGATGGGCCGACGTATCTTGCATACCGGCGAACTCGGCACCGCGTCGCAGCTTAAGGTGATGACCAATTATCTCTGCACCACGCACCTCGTCGCGCTAGCCGAGGCGCTCACCGTGTGCAAGGCGGTTGGGCTGGATATGAACACCACCTACGAGGCGATCCGGATATCGTCGGGCAACAGCTTCGTCCATGAAACCGAGAGTCAGGTGATCCTGAACGGTAGCCGCGATATCAACTTCACGATGGATCTGGTGAGCAAGGATGTCGGGCTGTTTGACAAAATCGCGCAGGAGGCCGGTGTGCCGGTCGAGCTTTCCCCGCTCATCGTGCGCTTGTTCAAAGAAGGCGAGGCAGCATACGGCCCGCGCGAGCATTCGCCCAACATCATCCGCCGCTATGAGGAACCGCTCGGAATCAAAGTGCTCGGCACGGGCTTTCCGGCGGATATGGTTGATGATGAACCCGAAGAGCCGGGTTATGAGGTTGTGCCGAGGCGTTAGGCTTGGGCGACCGCCGCAGCGTGATTTGCCACCCAATCCATGAAGGCCCGCACCCGGACATTTTCCTTCATATCCTTCCGGCAGATCAGCCCCCATTCGCCGGGGCAGGCCGCGCTATGATCAACCGGCTTTACCAGCCGCCCGCTCGCCAGATCAGAGTCGACAAAGGGCCCGTTGACGAGCGCGATGGCTTCCCCGTCAAGCGCCATCTCTAGCGCGACAGCAAGCGTATCGACGGCCATATAGGGCGATGACGGATCAAATTCGACGCCTGCTGAGGCAAACCACGTCTGCCAATTGCGCACCTCGCTGTTGATCGTGACGAGCGGCAGCGTGAGGAGATCGGCTGACTTAGGGTTGGCGCTCAGATGCGCGGCAAGCGCGGGGCTACACACGGGAAAAAGCGCATATTCAAACAGCGGCACCCAGTGGTACTTGGCCGGATCGGGCGGCGTCTCGCAGTAGACCAGCCCGACGTCAGCATGGACATCATCAAATTCCCACTCAATCGCGCAGGTGCTGAGCGTCAGCTTGACCTTGGGGTTTTCTTGCAAGAACAAAGGTACGCGCTTGGCCAGCCAGCGGATCGAGGCGGTAACATAGGTTTGCACCCGGAGCGGCTTGTCGAGCGTGTTGCGGTGAACCGCCTCAACACCTTCGATCAGAGATTCAAAGGCTGCCCGGACATAAGGGTAGAGCACCCTCCCTTCTTCGGTGGAAACAATGTGGCGGCCGTCTTGGGCAAAGAGTTGCACACCCAAGGCATCCTCAATCAACTGCACCTGATGACTTACCGCAGGATGGGTGAGGCAGAGTTCGTCCGCAGCATCGCGGATGCTCTGGCGGCGGGTCGCAGCCTCAAAACCCTTCAGCGCCTTGAGGGGCGGCAATTGCCTAAGATCGATTTTGGTTTGACTCACCTCGCATCACCTCTCTTCAAGGGACGTTTTATGCCGTCTGCACATGGAGGCAACTGGTAAGATAAATTTACGCGTTATTTTTTGATCGATTCGCATCCTCAAGGATCATCGCAGCCCCTTTTTCCGCGACCATCACCGTCGGCGCGTTGGTATTGCCTGATGTAATGTTGGGAAACACCGAGGCATCGATCACGCGCAGACCGTCCACGCCATGCACGCGCAAACGCGTATCCACCACAGATGTCTTGGCATCTGGCCCCATCATGCAGGTACCGGTAGGGTGATAGACAGTATCAGCGCGGGCTCGGAAATCGGCGAGCAATGCCTCATCGCCCTCAACCGCAAAGCCCGGAGCAATCTCTTCAGTAATGATATCGGCGAGCGGCCTTGCCTTTGCAATCCTGCGCAGCAAGCGGTTGCCCGCCAGAACATCATCAATATCCTCCTGAGTGGAGAGATAATTGGGCTCGATTACCGGATGCTGTGCTGGATCAGCAGAGGCGAGGCTAATCTGCCCTCTGCTCGTCGGGCGGCAGGGATTGTGCGAAAGCAAAAAGGCCGAAAACGGATCGGGGTTGAGCAATTTGCGCTCAGCCAGCGGCGTTTTTGTGTAGCTGACCGGACTGAAATAAAGTTGCAGGTTGACGCGTGGCTGCGATAGATCACTGCGCACAAATCCGCCACTTTGATTGACGCTGAGCGAGAGCGGCCCAGTACGGTCAGCCATATAGCGCAGCCCGGCAAGCAGCTTGCCCAACATGGGATGGAGTACATCGTTCAGCGTGGCAGTACGCGCCTTATAGAAATAGGACACCGCAATATGATCCTGCAAGTTGCGGCCAACCGCCTTTAGATCAAGCAAGGGCGTAATGCCGTGGCGCTTCAACTGATCACCATCGCCGATGCCAGAGAGCATAAGCAATTGCGGCGAATTGATCGCGCCGCCCGAGAGGATGACTTCACGCCTTGCTCTTGCGGTGCAGGACTTACCCCGCCGCCGATAAGCGACCCCGCTCGCTCGCTTGCCCTCGAGCAATATCTGCGTGGCATGGGCGTGCGTCTGCACCTCCAGATTTTTGCGGTTTAGCGCGGGGCGAAGGAAGGCATTTGCCGTCGATGCGCGCCAGCCGCCGCGTGTATTGATCTGATAGAATCCGACACCTTCAGGATGGTTGCCGTTGAAATCCGTCGAAACGGGGAGACCAAGCCCCTCGGCGGTTTCGATGAAACTGTGGCAAACGGGGTGTACATGCGGCGTAATTTCAGTCACATGTTGCGGCCCGCCGCGCCCGTGATGCGCGCTGTAGCGGTCAAAATCTTCTGATTTTTTGAAATAAGGCAGAACATCGTCCCAGCCCCAGCCAGCATTGCCTGCGGCTTTCCAATCATCAAAATCATGCGGCTGGCCGCGAACATAGACCATCGCGTTGATTGAGCCTGAACCGCCGATAACCTTGCCGCGCGGCCAATAGCTCTGCCGTCCGCCTAACGCTTCGACGGGTGCGGTATCGTACATCCAGTTGACGCGGGCGTCGAAGAAGGTGCGGCCATAGCCGATGGGAACCTGTATCCAGATTGACCGATCACTGCCGCCTGCTTCAAGCAGAAGGACGCTGTGCCTGCCGTCCTCGGTCAGGCGATTGG
>JAYTMV010000442.1:0-2059 GCA_043728175.1 Sphingomonadales bacterium | reverse complement strand
CCCGCCCCGCTAATGCAAATTCCCGGCCATATTGATCCTGTTCCCGTGCCCCGCGCTGCCACCCTGCGCGAGGATGGCCGCGTTGACCTCATCGGTCTGCCCAAAGCGGAAATCCGCGCCGCCCTCGAATCCGCTGGGATGGAACTTAAGCAAGCCAAGCTTCGCGCCAAGCAGCTGTGGCACTGGATGTATAATCGCGGCGTCACTGATTTTTCGCTGATGACTGATATTGCCAAGACGATGCACCCTTGGCTCGATGAGCGCTTTGTCGTCAGCCGCCCCGAGGTTGTCGAGGCGCAGGTTTCCACCGATGGCACGCGCAAATGGCTGCTGCGGTCGCCCGATGCCCAAGATTATGAAATGGTCTTCATTCCCGATGCTGATCGCGGGACGCTCTGTGTATCAAGCCAAGTCGGCTGCACGCTCAATTGTCGGTTCTGCCACACCGGCACGATGCGGCTGGTGCGCAATTTAACCACGAGCGAGATTGTTGGCCAAGTGATGCTTGCCCGCGATTCGCTGGGTGAATGGCCACCCACTGCGGAGCAGACCGACAAAAACTGGTCGCAGGAAGGGCGGATGCTCACTAACATCGTGATGATGGGGATGGGCGAACCGCTCTATAATTTTGAAAATGTCCGCGATGCTTTGAAACTGGTGATGGACGGTGACGGCCTCGCGCTGTCGAAACGGCGGATCACGCTCAGCACATCAGGCGTTGTGCCAATGATGGCGCGCGCGGGAGCTGAAATTGGCGTTAATCTCGCAGTGTCGCTCCATGCGGTGACGAAGGAGGTGCGCGATGAAATCGTGCCGATCAACCGCAAATACGGGATAGAGGAATTGCTTCAGGCCTGCGCCGATTATCCTGGTGCCAACAATGCGCGGCGGATTACGTTTGAATATGTCATGCTTAAGGACAAGAATGATAGCGATGCCGACGCGCGCGAACTCGTCCGCCTGATCATGCAGTATAAACTGCCTGCCAAGGTCAATCTGATCCCGTTCAATCCGTGGCCGGGTGCCGTCTATGAATGTTCAGATCCTGAGCGCATCCGCAGTTTTTCAAACATCATTTTCCGCGCCGGAGTTTCAGCACCGATCCGCACGCCGCGCGGGCGCGATATTGATGCCGCGTGCGGTCAGCTTAAAACATCATCTGAAAAGAAAAGCCGTGCCCAGCTTGACGCGCTCGCTGAGGAAAAGCAGGCCGCGCTGGGGTGACGCAACCGCGCAGACTATTTGGCAAAACCCGTGCCGTCATTGCCGCGTCGCGCGCTGCCCTTATGGTGCCACGCTGGCGATTGTTTCGACGACACTCGCCCAAGAAACGTCGCTATGAACAGGCCTTTTACCGCCGGATAGCGCGCGGCTTTGTTGCCCACGTTGAACTGCGCGGCACGGCGAGCCAAAAGCGGGGCACGCTGTACATCTGCAACCATATTACCTGGCTTGATATCCCTGTGATCGCGAGCGCGATTGATACTGAATTCATAGCAATGGATGATATTGCGGGCTGGCCACTTGTGGGGGCAATGGCCGCGCGCACCAATACCTTGTTCATTTCACGAACGGTGCGCACTGACGCACAGCAGCAGATCGAACATATGATCGCGCTCCTCCAATCGGGCGTGAATTTGATGTTGTTTGCCGAAGGAACAACGTCGAACGGGGCTGGCGTGTTGCCGTTCAGATCAAGCCTTTTTGCCGCTGCTGCCTTTGCGGCTGCCGTCCAGCCGACCTTCATTGGATACCGCCATCGCGGCGGTGCCGCGCTCAGTGATGCTGAAATGGCAGCAATTGCTTGGACTGAGGACGGCGGACCGCTCCCCAATGCAAAGCGTATCGCAGCGATGAAGATTGAAGCAGTGGTGACAGTGCTTGATGTAGCTTCGCCCGCAGCCTCAACCAACCGCCGCGCGCTGACTCAGCATTGCTATGATGTCATCGCAAAAGGCTATGCCAGCTTCCGAAGCGAGTAACCTAACTCCGCTTCTGTTCGTATCTTGATTGAGTTAGGCTGTTCTAAGCCGCCAATAAGGAGCGCAACGCAGTGACT
>JAYTMV010000441.1:0-3903 GCA_043728175.1 Sphingomonadales bacterium | reverse complement strand
GGATCATCCATAAGCTCTTCGGCAGTGGCGCGCGTTTCAAGCATCACGGGTCAAGCATCATTGGCCCAGCGATAGCCAAAGCCTTCACACGCAAGCCCTGGGCCAAAGGCAATCGCAACGCCCGAACGCGGGCGCTTGGCAAAGCTGGCAGATAGCGCGAACATCAACGTTGCTGAGGACATATTGCCATAAGCCTCAAGCACAGCGCGAGACGTTTCAAGCGCACCCGTCTCAAGCAATAGCGCGTTCGCCACCGCATCAAGGATCGAACGCCCCCCGGCATGAACTGCCCAATCCGCAATCGCGCTGGGCGCTTCGCCCGCCGTCAAAATATCACGCACGTGGTTTTGGCGCAGCGCATCGGCAATTCGTCCCGGTACTTCGCCCGACAAGTGCATTGCAAAGCCTTGATCACCAATCGTCCAGCGGATCAGTTGCTCACTATCAGGCAGGTTGACCCCGAACGGACGTTCAATGCTCAGGCCAGTGCCGCCACTGGTCACGAGTGCGGCAGCGGCACCATCGCCGAACTGAAGCATTGCTAGCAGTGGCTCAATCTCAACATCATCCTGCAAATGGAGCGTCGAAATCTCGACCGTAACAACGAGAACGCGCGCGGCAGGATCAGAACGCACGATATGGCGCGCACTGCGTAGTGCGGCGATGGCGGCATAACAGCCCATGAATCCCACGAGTAGACGCTCAACCTGATCAGACAGCCCCATTTCACGCGCAATGATTTGATCAAGCCCCGGCGCGATAAAGCCAGTGCAACTCGCAACAACAATATGCGTGATGCCCTCAAGGCTAGTTTGTGCGCCAAGTGCGCCAATCGCCTGCATCGCAAGCGCAGGCGCATATTGGCCGTAAAGTGTCATCCGCGCCGAAGTCGGTGGGAGAAGCGGATGTTCATAAAAACCGCCTGGTGCAATCGGCGATCCACCGTCTGCGCCAATCGGCAACACTGAGTAGCGGTGGCGTATCCCCGAACGCGCCGCCATCCGCTTGAACAAGGCGGTTTGCGCTGGATCGGCCAGTCGCGCCGCCGCCCAGTCGATAAAGGCTTTGTGAATATCATGCTCGGGAACCGCAGTTCCAATTGCAATGATCCTCGCAGGTTCAGAATGCACGCACGTTATCCGATGGGTTTGGCCACAGCAGGCAGCCTTGAAAACAGGTTCATGAAACAATTAACAAGATATTGAAAGTTGAACGTTAAATATGGCGCGATGTTCCGCTTATTGTGCCTTGGATTGCTTTTGGTGGCCGCCTTGCCAGCGCGCGGTGCGGATTGTCAGCTTTGCCTGCCAAAGACTGACCCAAAAAATGGCAAGGCGGACAGTGTCACGCCGCGCCGCGTGCTGCGCATCGAAATCGATTCGGTGCTCGATTTTAGCAGCATCGCCATTCGCACACAGGGCAGTGGCGCGGTTGAAATCGATTCGCATTCGGGCACGCGCCGCGTTTCGGGCGGGTTAATCGGGTTGGGCGGGCCTGCACTGCGCGGCACCGTGCGGGTGACGGGCGAACCGTTCGCGCGGATTGCGGTTCGGCTGCCAACGTCGCTCGAATTGCGCGCGGTAAGCGGCGCCACCGCGCGGATATCGCAGATTGAAACAACATTATCGCCCGATCCGGTGATCGGTGCCAACGGAGAGCTCACATTTTCTTTTGGTGGGCGAATGACCGTGACTGACGGCGAAGCCGGAGAATTTCAGGGACGTTTCCCGATTTCTGCTGAATATCAGTAAGATACCGTTTGGAAGTTGGCGCGAAAAATCGCCGTCAGACCGACCCGCATCAATTTTCAAACGGTCTCTTAAATCCTCTGGTGCGCTGACGCCAAAAATTTCTTATCTCTTAACTATTCTCCGAAGTGAGTTGTGAAGGCGTTTGACGCCAGAGACATATCCAGAATGGAGTTGTTCCATTCCGGGTAAAGATTTCTCAGGGGAAATTTCAAATGAATAAGAATGTTCTAAAGGCGGTAATCGCCGGGTCGTTGGTTGCTTCTCTTGGCATGGGTGCAACCGCTGCCCATGCTGCCACCGCAAGCGCGACTGCAAAAGCAAAAATCCTTCGTCAGGTTACACTCACGAACACGACCGACCTTCAGTTTGGCACGATTGTATCGTCGCCAACGGCATCAACCGTGATTGTCTCAACTGCCGGCGTCCGCACTTGCGGCACAAGCCTAGTTTGTTCAGGCGCATCAACGGCGGCAGGCTTTGCCGTGACCGGAACGTCGGGCCAAGTGGTTACGGTTTCGGTGCCTGCGACGGTAACGCTGAGTTCGGGCACCAATTCGATGCTGTCAACGCTTAACGCAAGCGCTGCTACGCTGACGCTTGCTGCAAACGCGGGTGCATTTTCTGTCGGTGGCATCCTCGCGGTTGGCGCTGATCAGGCAGACGGTGATTACGCCGGCACGTTCAACGTGACTGCTGATTATCAATAATCACTTCATTTTGAAATGATGCGCTAGGCCCGTCTCCGTTTTTGCGGAAGGCGGGCCTTTTGCTTTTCTTATCTAAGAGAGTATTTGGAAATTGATGCGGGTCGGTCTGACGGGTCTTTTTCGCGCCAGCTTCGTCGCGATCTTGCCACGATGACCCCGCATCGCGGCGGCAACCGCTCCTCGCGAGCACAAAAAATCCCTCGCCAGCCCTCCGCCGCCCAATTTCCAAATACTCTCTTAACCATTTGGCGTCATAGTTTGTCCGTAACGGATCATTTGATGCGCCGTTATTAGGTATTGCGTAAGGAATTATAATGCGAAAATTCGCAAAAAGCGGGGCGCTTGCTCTGGTCGCACTCACAGTTTTTACTCACGTACCTGCACGAGCGCAGGGCGCAGGCGATTTGCTCGTCGCGCCAACGCGCGTGGTGCTTGACGGCGCACGCGGGACTGAGGTGATCCTCAATAATATCGGCGCTGCGCCAGCGACGTACCGAATCACGCTTGAGCTGCGCCGGATGCGCGCGGACGGTTCACTTGAAGACGTTGAGCAAAGTGCGGCAAACGCCGTTGAAGCCACAACGCTTGGCATGATCAGCTATGCCCCGAGGCGCGTGACGCTGCCGCCCAATCAGCCGCAATCGATTCGCATTGGCATTCGTGCGCCGCAATCGCTGCCTGACGGCGAATACCGCGCGCACATGCTCTTTCGCGCGATTCCTGACAGCAAGCCTGCGACCGCAAGCACCGCCCCCAAAGAGGGCGTGTCGATTGCGCTCACCCCGATTTACGGGGTCACCATCCCAATCATCGTGCGCCAAGGCAATTTGAGCGCCAAAGCCGCAATCTCGGATGCGCGGATTGAAAAAGGGGCTGAGCGCGATACGTTCAGCTTTGGCCTTACGCGCACAGGCACGCGTTCAACCTACGGGCGGATTCGCGTGATCAAGCCGGGCGTTGACAAACCGCTGATCGATGCGCGCGGCATTGCGGTCTATGCTGAACTGGCCGACCGCCGCGTGATTTTCCCGGTTGATGCAGAACTCGTCGCCAAGCTGAAAGGCCCGGCAACGATCCAATATCTTGAGGATATTGATGCAGGCGGCGGCGTGATTGCCGAACTCCAAACCGTGATTCGTTAGCGCAGCGGACAGGCAGGCGGCAACGCCACCATGCGCGATATTTTCACCTTCTTGCTTAGGGCGCTGATCGGCGCTCTGATCATGTGCGGGGTTTCGGCTGCGCACGCCGCACCTGTATGGACGGCAAATCCCGATGATGCTTTGCTCTTTGATGTCCGGCTTGGCCAATACCGGCTGGGTGAGGGTGTGCGCGGCTATCAAACGCCTGAAGGAAGCTGCCTTGATCTGGCCGATGTTATCATCGCGCTTGATGTGCCCGTCCGTCTCGACAAGAAGTTGCGCCGCGCAACTGGCTGGGTGTTT
>JAYTMV010000440.1:0-3425 GCA_043728175.1 Sphingomonadales bacterium | reverse complement strand
CTCTCGTGCCTCAATTCGGGGATTTATATCACGTCGCGCGCGATGTTTGGTCTGGCGAAAAATGGTGAGGCGCCGCAATCCTGCGTGCAGTTGAGCCGGAGCAAAGTGCCGATGCGGTCAATCCTGATCGCGAGCCTGTTCAGCTACGGCGCGCTTGCTGCCTCAGTATTTTCGCCCGACCGGGTGTTCAATTTTCTCGTGAACGCTTGCGGCGCGGTGATGCTGTTCATCTATTTGCTGATCGCCGTGGCGCAGTTGCGGCTGCGCACTAGGTTTGAGGCCGAAGCGCCAGAGCGGCTTGAGGTCAAAATGTGGTTCCACCCTTATGGTACTTGGGCGGCGATTGCCGGGATGGCGGCTGTCCTCATCCTCATGGGCACGTCGGAAAAACATGCGATTGAGCTATGGACAAGCGTGCTGGTGACAGCGGGCTTCATGATCGGCTACTGGCTGCTTAAACGCGCAAAAACGGGAGCGTAAGATGAAATTTGAAAATGATCCGCTCGCGGCGTTTTGGATGCCGTTCACTGCGAACCGGGCGTATAAGGCGCACCCGCGCCAGCTCGCGAGTGCGAAGGATATGCATTATGTGACCGATCAGGGCGATACGATCCTTGATGGCACTGCCGGGCTGTGGTGCGTCAACGCAGGCCACTGCCGCGCGCCAATTGTCGAGGCAATTCGCAAGACGGCGGGAGAGCTGGATTTCGCGCCGGTGTTCCAGCTTGGCCACCCGCTGGCGTTTGAATTGGCGACGCGGCTTGCGCGATTGATGCCTGAAGGGCTTGACCGGATTTTCTTCACCAATTCAGGATCGGAGTCAGTTGATACTGCGCTCAAAATCGCGCTCGCCTATCAGCGCGCGCGCGGGCAGGGGACACGCACTCGGTTGATTGGGCGTGAGCGTGGTTATCACGGCGTCGGCTTTGGCGGGATTTCGGTTGGCGGAATTGTCAATAATCGGCGGCAATTTGGCACGCTGCTCACTGGCGTTGATCATATGTCACACACCCACAATCTGGAGCATAACGCCTTTTCGCGTGGGCAACCCAAATGGGGCGCGCATCTGGCCGATGATCTTGAGCGGATCGTGGCGCTTCACGGCGCTGAAACGATTGCGGCGGTGATTGTTGAGCCGATGGCGGGTTCGACTGGGGTTCTCATTCCGCCGCTTGGCTATCTTGAGCGACTGCGCGAGATTTGTGATCGCCACGGGATTTTGCTCATCTTTGATGAGGTGATCACTGCCTTTGGCCGCATTGGTGGCGCGACCGCAGCGGGGACGCTTGGCGTCACACCCGATCTGATTTGCATGGCCAAGGGTTTGACCAATGCCGCCGTGCCAATGGGTGCGGTTGCGGTGCGGCGCTCAGTTCATGATACGATTGTAGAAGGGGCTGCCGACGGGATCGAGCTGTTCCACGGCTACACCTATTCGGGGCACCCGCTGGCCGCTGCGGCTGCTCTGGCAACGCTTGATCTCTACCGTGATGAGGGGCTGTTTGACCGCGCGACTGAGCTTGGCAGGTATTGGGAGGATGCGATGCACAGCCTGCGCGGCAAACGCCATGTGATTGATGTGCGCACAATCGGGCTTGTCGCCGGGATTGAACTTGAACCCCGCCCCGGCGCGCCGACCAAGCGCGGCACTGCACTGTTCCAGAAATGCTTTGATGCTGGCCTGCTCGTCCGTGCGACGGGCGATACGATCGCACTCTCGCCGCCGCTGATCCTTGAAAGCACGCACATTGATGAAATGGTCGGGCGCATCGGTGAGCTTATCGCGACGGTTGACTAGCCAGCTTCGGCTGCGGCCCAGAGCGCGTCAAAGTCAGCGTCGGTTACTGGAATGCGAACAAGTGGCCCCGATTGCGCGTTGGCGGCGCATTGGCCTGCGCGTTTATTCTCCTCGACTTTGAAATCAGCGCCCGTTGCCCAGATGCGCATGGCAATGCCCTCTGCCGATTTGGCTTTCGTATTGTCAAATACCGCGCAGCGGTTGCCAGCAGCATCGCTTATCGAGGCGCGGATATTAAGTGTTCGGCCCTTATCTTTTTGAACGAGCATATAGGATGATGACGTCGCAGTCAGAAGCGGGGCAAGCGATGGAGTACCCGCAGTTGTACTGACAAACGGAGTGTCATTGCTGATGTAAAGCGCCCTGCCGCCGCGTTCAAGCGGCTTTTCACGCAACATTTCAGTAATGAGGATATCACGCCGTTCGTTCATTTCCTTTGTGAGGCATTCGCGCGCGGTTGCCTCACCCTTTGTAACGCAGCTTTCAAGCGCGGCTTGATAAGATGTTTGGGCGGGTGAGAGTTTTGATCCGTTTCCTGCCGAGCCTAGGTAGAGCGCATCAACATCGCGGTGAAGCCTTTGAAGACCGCCTTGTGAAGATTCGCAAATGGTGCGGAGCAGCGGCGTAGTGGGCGAAGCGCAGCTATCGGAACCCGCATTTGTCACCTTCGTGCGAAGCGTCATAAAATCGGCAGGGCTGATAACAGCGGTCTTGCGGCCTGAACGCAGCGTGATTGGGCCATTGATGACTGCGCCATCAAATTGGGTGATTTGATCAAGCCCGATTTCAGTTTTGTTGAGCCTTGCGCCATTAAAAGCGGTGTCCCAGAACGCGAAGCTTGAAAGCTTTGCCTCGCTTAAATCGGTTCCGCGCATACTGATCCGCTTACGGTCAAACGGGCAGCCATCGGTTGCAGTGACGCCGCAGATAAATCGGAATCCGATCATCAGAGCGTTATCAAGAGTGAGGTTGGCCATGCTGGCATTCCAGCCGCCATCAAGCTGACCAAAAACGAGACGCGCACCGGTCGCGTTCACGTTAGTCAATGTGGCGTTGCGAAAAAGGACGCTGTCAAACAGTACTTGGTCAAACCGAGCACCGGTCAAGTCTGCATCGATAAAACCGATGCCAAGCCCTTTGGTGCGCGTCCAGACCGTATTCACAAGCTTGGTGCCGCGAAAACAAACGCCCGATAAATCAACCGCGCCAACATTTTGCCGTGATAGGTCGCCACCCTCAATCACAATAATCTGGCCAACAGGTGCTGCTTTGCGCAGCGCTGCAACTGCTGCAAATGTTCGAAACTTTCGGCCATCAATTGCTGGCGGTAAAACCGAGCCAGTGCCATCAACAAGCCCCGCACCAAAGCGACAACTGCGCGCGACGGGCGGCGCAGTGTTGGGCGCAGGAATGATAACGACATTGGTTGGCGAAGCGACCTGTGCCATCAAAGCGATTGCTGAAACTAACGACATTTCAATTTCCCCACAACACGCCGCAATCGAACCTAGATTCGCTTGGCGGATGTCGTGCACTTTCATTTTTAAGATATTGGTTGAAAATTATCAATTTGGCGCACCCGATATATATTCTTATGGCAGTCAATTCTGACAGTTTTGCGATTACC
>JAYTMV010000439.1:0-5128 GCA_043728175.1 Sphingomonadales bacterium | reverse complement strand
ATTATACCGCCAAGGACGGCCTCACTTACACGCTCAACCTGATGGACACGCCGGGGCATGTCGACTTTGCCTATGAGGTGAGCCGCAGCCTTGCCGCGTGTGAGGGCGCGCTGCTGGTGGTTGATGCCGCCCAAGGCGTTGAGGCGCAGACGCTCGCCAATGTGTACCAATCAATAGAGCATGATCATGAGATTGTGCCAGTGATCAACAAGATTGATCTGCCCGCCGCAGAGGTGGACAAGGTGAAGGCTGAGATTGAGGATATTATCGGGCTTGATGCGTCAAATGCCGTTCTCACCTCGGCCAAATCGGGGATTGGCATTGATGAAGTGCTTGAGGCCGTCGTCACGCGCATTCCGCCGCCCAAGGGAGACCGCGATGCGCCGCTGAAGGCGATGCTCGTTGATAGCTGGTATGATCCTTATCTTGGCGTCGTCATCCTGATCCGCGTCGTCGCGGGCGTCCTTAAAAAAGGGCAGCAGATCAAGTTCATGGCGACGGGCACGACGCATTTGATTGACCGCGTTGGCTGTATGCGCCCCAAGATTGAGAATTTGCCCGAACTCGCGGCGGGCGAAATTGGCTTTATCACTGCCCAAATCAAGGAAGTCGCGCAGACTCGAGTTGGCGATACGATCACCGATGCCAAGCGCCCCGCCGACGCCGCCCTGCCCGGTTTTAAGGAAGTCCAGCCAGTGGTGTTCTGTGGCTTGTTCCCGGTTGACGCCAATGATTTTGAGAAACTGCGCGAGAGCATTAGCAAGCTGCGCCTCAATGACGCGTCGTTTAGTTTTGAGATGGAAACGAGCGCCGCGCTTGGCTTTGGCTATCGCTGCGGCTTTCTCGGGCTACTCCACCTTGAGATTATTCAGGAGCGGCTGACGCGCGAATATGATCTTGATCTGATCACCACAGCACCCTCGGTCGTTTATGAGATCCAGCTCGCGCATGATCGCGGCGTCATTCAGCTTCATAACCCCGCCGATATGCCCGACGCATCGGCCATCGCGCAGATTGATGAACCGTGGATCAAGGCAGTGATTTATTGCCCCGACGAATATCTGGGGAGCATATTGAAGCTCTGTCAGGATCGGCGCGGGATCCAGCAAAACCTCACCTATGTCGGTGGGCGCGCGCAGGTGACCTACGAATTGCCACTCAATGAAGTGGTGTTCGATTTCTATGATCGATTGAAGAGCATCTCACGCGGCTATGCCAGTTTTGATTATCAGCAAATCGGCCACCGCGAGGGCGATCTCGTCAAGATGAGCATCCTCGTGAATGCCGAGCCCGTCGATGCGCTCAGCATGATCGTCCACCGGGGCACCGCCGAAGCACGCGGGCGCGGCATGTGTGAACGGCTCAAGGATTTGATCCCGCGCCACCTGTTCAAAATCCCGATCCAGGCGGCGATTGGCGGCAAGGTCATCGCGCGCGAAACCATCGCCGCGATGCGCAAGGACGTCACCGCCAAATGCTACGGCGGCGACGCCAGCCGCAAACGCAAGCTGCTCGACAAGCAGAAGGAAGGCAAAAAGCGGATGCGCGAATATGGTTCGGTGAGCATCCCGCAAGAGGCGTTTATTGCCGCACTACGGATGGGCGACGAAGGGTGACAGTGCAAACTAGCAAATTGTCGCGTGCGGAAAAAATGGCTTTGCTGATTCCGTCCATTAAGTTGTAATTAAATGCAGCGTGATAGCCATCACGCGCTTTCCTGAAGCTGATGCCTTACTGAACGCAGGGTCATCGTCTTGCTTTGGGGTAAAGAAATGGGCATCAGAAGCGCATTGCGCAACGAATATCGGCAGTTTTTCACTGAGCGCCGCTTCGTAAATCAGGTTTATGCAGATACTCTACGCGACAATTTCATCAGCTTTACCCCGAGGAAGGGCAGAAAAGATAAATTCGATCTGCTTAGGTCAGATTTTGATTCGGCCCTAAAAGAGGATGGTGTTGATTTTGCTGAGTTGCTTCGGATTGAGGCCGGGTTAATCGATGTCATTCCAAATAATTTAGTACGCGACCGATTTTGGGCGATTTATGATCGGTTCAACCGTGTCGTACCGCTAGCAACCCGTACACAATACGAAGCAAGTATTCCACCCAAAGGCAACAAAATATGGACACAAAAACCAGAATTTGTGCGCAATCAATCGCGCGTGTTGGTTGACGTTATACATAGTAATTATGTTATAAACATTGGACGTGAAAGATCGATCAAGCGACTGAAAATGATGCTGCTCATAATTCTTCTGACCACCATTCTTGTGACAATAATCATTGTTGGCAATGGGTTGTTGGCTCCAGCCCCTCGGGGCTACTTATTGCTTGTATCGGCAGGCTTCGCAGGATCTGTGCTTAGCATCTCAAACCGACTCCAAAATGCAGTATCGCGCGATGCCATGACAGAAGATGGCGTGTACGAGCTTGCAGGACTCAGAATGGGGTGGGCAGGTATAATCGTTTCGGTCACGATGGGCGGGCTCTCTGCAATCGTTCTGTACAGCGTCGTGATGGCTAATCTGCTGGGTAGCGCGCTACCCGAAAGTGCCTTCATTGGTAATCGACAAACAGTAGAGATTGCCTCACCAAAATCACCCGACAAGGCCTTAATCAACAATGGTGGTGCCGTTCTTCCGTCTATCAAAGCTTTAGAGGCCGAGTCAGGTCAGAATAATCCAGAAACACAGGCGACAACCAATTCCACAGAATCACGCTCCGACGACGTCACACCAGCCACTTACCTTTGTAAATTTGCACCGGACAAGGGAGCGACAAATTTGACGGGAGTGAAGGCTTTGACTTGCGCTCTGAACCTCCAAGATGTACCCAGCTTTTTCAAGATGCTAATACTTGCATTTATCGCTGGCTTTGCTGAGAGGTTTGTTCCCGATATTCTCGAACGGCTTAGCAAGAAGTCGGCATAACAACCTAGCGCGGGGCACTCGCCAAATTACAAGAGAAAATTCCGGCGGCATAAACAGAGCATATTGCAAATCGTCTTAAAGGACCCGGAATTTTTGGCGTTTGACATCCCTAGTGTGACCGATTCTCTCCGGCTGGCGCGCTTGCGTAATGTGGCGTTCCAAGCATTTATGGCACTCACGCTAATCGGCTGTCAGATCGGGACAAAAATCGAAGTCCGCACTATTAACGGCATCACTGTGTTCGTCGTGCTGCGTGAGGACGGGCAATCCGCCTGCGTCCAAAGTATCAACGTTAGCGAAGGCAGTGGTAAATTGGGTAGCGCTAGCAAATGGAATTTGATCCAGAACTATGCTGATGTTCAGTCGGGGGAAAATGCCTGCAACAATGTCTTTATCTTTGGCAAACCAGTCAAAGGCTATGAACAAAAATATGATGGTAGGCCGCTTGAACCCGGCAAAACCTATTATGTCAGCATCAGCGGCGGTGGGTTAACAGGCAATCGGACGTTTACGGCTGAGCGCTGAAAACCCCAACAAAAAACCGGGTAGCCTTGCGGCCCCCGGTTTTCTCGGGTGTCTCACGCACCCTCTCTCCTGAACTTGAAAACTTTATTCTTCGCCGTCATCTCCAGCGACGGGGCCGCTGTCTTGACCCTTGGCGCTTTCGTCGCGGTCAACGAACTCGATAATAGCCATTGAGGCGGCGTCCGACATGCGGATGCCTGCCTTGACGATGCGGATATAGCCGCCGTTGCGATCCTTATAACGCTCGGCAAGTGTGTCGAACAGCTTTACCAACTGCTTATCGTCAAGCAAACGCGCATGGGCGAGGCGGCGATTGCTGAGGCCGCCCTTCTTTGCCAACGTCACCAGCTTTTCGGTGTAGGGGCGCAGTTCTTTCGCCTTGGCGAGCGTGGTGGTAATCTGCTCATGCTTGATGAGCGCCGCCGCCATATTGCGGAAAAGCGCCGTGCGGTGTGATGAGGTTCTTTGCAGCTTACGGCCGCCTACGCGATGGCGCATGGTAACTTCCTTCGTTCGTTATCGAGCCGTATCAGGTACTCGCTAGCAGGCGATGCAAAAAGGCCACCGCCAAAAGCCCGATTGCTGTTAGCCGAGTAATTCTTGCTCAAGCTTCTTAGCCATTTCTTCGATATTTTCTGGCGGCCATCCGGGGATATCCATGCCGAGGCGAAGCCCCATGCTCGAAAGCACTTCTTTGATTTCATTCAAGGACTTGCGGCCAAAGTTTGGTGTGCGGAGCATTTCGGCTTCGGTCTTGCCGACAAGATCACCAATGTAGATGATATTATCATTCTTAAGGCAATTGGCCGAACGTACCGACAGTTCAAGTTCGTCAACCTTCTTGAGAAGGTAACGATTGACGTGGTTGGTATCGCCGCTGCTTTCCGAAGCACTTGGCGCTGCGGCCATGCCGATAAGCTGGCTTGATTGCGCCATTGCTTCATCGAAGTGGACGAAGAGTTGCAACTGATCCTGAAGGATGCGCGCGCCGTAAGCCAGCGCATCATCAGGCGTCACCGTACCGTCGGTTTCAATGGTGAGCGTGAGCTTGTCATAGTCAAGCTCTTGCCCAACGCGGGTGTTTTCCACCTTATATGACACCTGACGAACCGGCGAATAAATCGCATCAATTGGAATGAGGCCAATCGGCGCGTCGGCAGGACGATTGGCAGCCGCTGCAACATAGCCTTTACCGACATCGGCAGTCAGTTCCATGTTAAGCGTAGCGCCTTGATCGAGATGGCAGATCACGTGTGCTGGGTTCATCACCTCAATATCGCCGCTGACGGCGATCATTCCGGCAGTAACTTCAGCAGGGCCAGTCGCGCTCAGTTGAAGCCGCTTTGGCCCTTCGCCCTGCATCCGCAGCGCGATTTGCTTCACGTTGAGGACGATATCAGTCACATCTTCACGAACGCCCGCTAGGCTGCTGAATTCATGAAGAACGTTCTCGATCTTAACCGATGTAACCGCAGCGCCCTGAAGCGATGAGAGCAACACACGGCGAAGCGCGTTGCCAAGCGTCAGGCCAAAGCCACGCTCTAGCGGTTCTGCGATGAAGCTCGCCTTCAATTGTGGATTGGCGCCAACGCGCTTTTCAAGCGTGTCGGGCTTTTTCAGTTCCTGCCAGTTTTTGCTGTTGACTGCCACGATGTTCCCCTTGGGGTTGGGTG
>JAYTMV010000438.1:0-8923 GCA_043728175.1 Sphingomonadales bacterium | reverse complement strand
CACCCAATCGCAGCAATATTTGACCCCCGCCGCGCGCAGCAAATCAGGCGTATTCCAGCTTTGCGACCGGGCAATGCTCAACCAGCCAGCGGGGCGTGTGCCGCTTACCCGTTCAAGCGTGTCAAGCGACTGCGCAATCAGCGCCCTCTCTTCATCAATCGGCAGGCCGCTCGCGATGGTGCCGTTCATATCAGTCGAATGCGCGATAATCTCATGCCCGCCCGCGATGATGTCAGCGATGATTTGCGGGTAACGCGCGGCAATCGCGCTGTTCGTCGCCACAGAAACCCGCACCCCTGCCTTCGCAAACGCATCAAGCAAGCGGTAGAACCCGATCCGTGTGCCATATTCGCGCGCGGTGTAATGGCGGTAATCGGGGTAAGCTGTTTGCATATGCCCCGGCGAGCGGAACGTTGTGTCACTGGGCGTAATCGGAAACCATTCAAGGCTGACGCAAATCCACACCGCGACGGTTTTGCCACCCGGCCAGAGTATCGGCTTGCGCGTCTGGATTGCCGACCAATCATAAAAGTCATGATCATAACCGTGCCGCCGCTGTGGATATTCAAGATAGGCCGGATCAAGCGTCACGCTTTGGCCCCAAGCCCGGCCTTCAAAAATGACATCAATTCAATTGGCGAAGCGGTGATCAAATCGACGCCGTGTTGTCGCTCACTGCCTGCCAAACGGTTGGCATTATTCACTCCGCAGTAAATGGCGAATTTTTGCGCCGGGTCTTTCTGTTTGATGCTTTTGGCGAGGTTAAGCCCGGCGCTGCGATCCATGCCGCGCTGCATGTCCGAAATTACGAAGTCAAATGTTGCGGGCGCGAAAAATTGAAACGCCGCTTCGGTGGTCAGCGCATTTTGGATCTCAAACCCCTGGTCGGCGAGTGCCGCCTGCAACGAACCGTTGTTCTCGGGATGATCATCGACCCAGAGAATGCGCTTCCCTCCGCGCGCCGTGGCCGATTTGGTTTCAGCAATAATCGATTTCGTTCCAACGGCGGCGGAATTGGTTTCGACCGCTTTTTTGAGTTCAGCGACCTGGGCCTGCAAATCGGAAATCGACACTTGCTGCTGCTGCGCGATTTCGGGCAGTGACAGTTCAAATTCGCCAATTTTGATCGTGCCGCCGCGATTGGCGATTTGCCCGATCATCCGTGAAACCGGGCGAGAAATCAACACAAGCAAAAGCAGCGCGGTAATTGGCCAGAGCAAATCAGCAATTGCTGATAACAGTGCTGCGTTCATCACACCCTCCTCATTGCTGCGCTGCCCAAGCGTCAACGATTTCGCCAGCCGTTGCAATCCACGCGCGGCCATCGGCGGCGATATGGCGCAGCGCCTCCTCAAACGGGCCAATCCGGTGCGGCTGACCAATCAAATAAGCATGGAGCGGAATGCACATCACCGTACCCCCTTCGCGCGCGAGCCGATCATATTGCGCGATCAGCGTAGCCGCATATTCGCGGCCCGACATATTATAGACGAAAAAGCCGTAATGGTCATTCACTTCAAGGCTGTAGGGGATTGAGACGAGATTACCGCTTTTGGTGTTCACGCGCTGCACTTGATCATCGTGATAAAGATCGCAGGTGTAGGAAAGGCCGTATTCAGCAATCAGATCAAGCGTGCGCGGGGTGTGGGTGAGTGCAGGGGCGAGCCAGCCACGGATAGTCTGCCCGGTCGCCTCTCGCACGGTGCGGATCGAATCTTCGATGATCGCGCGTTCCTGAGCCTCATCCATGTCATAGGCATAGCGCGTGTTATAAATGCCGTGGCTGAAAAACTCCCAGCCTCGGCGCTGGGCATCGGCCACCACTTCGGGATGATGCTGGCACAGCGCAACCGAGAGCGAAACCGAACCGGGAAAGCCGTGGCGCGTCATCACATCGGCCATCCGCCAGTGCGAGACGCGGTTGCTATGATCGCGGTGGCTATAGCCAACGACATCGGGGTGCGGACGGCTCCACGCCCTGCGCATTGGGTGCGCGGGCGGATCAATCTCATAATATTCAAGATTGGGCGCGATCCAGACGGCGACTGATTTACCGCCGGGCCAAGTGATGGGTGTGCGATTCCGATAAGGGGAGAAGTCGTAGAGGTTGGGGTCGGGGTTCACTTACCCTCTCCCTGAAGGGGAGAGGGACAGGCGCAAAGCGCCAGGGAGAGGGGAAGCACAGTCACACCCTCACCCTCCCCCGCTTCGCGCGGGCCCCTCCCACTCCCCTTTAGGGAGAGGGGCTTTTTCGAGCCAATCCACCACCACCTGCACTGGCTCAACATCGGCATATTTAAGCTGAAGATCAGTCAGATTGGCGAAATGATAGCTTTCATGCTTATCGGCGCACGTCTCAATCGGAACGATGGTGCGATAGCCGTAGCTCAGCGCATCAACCGCAGTTGCCCGCACGCAACCCGATGTGCTGCCGCCCGTCACCACCACCGTATCAACCTTAGCCCATGTCAAATAGCTGGCGAGCGGCGTTTCAAAGAAGGCGCTTGGCATCCGTTTGGTGAACTGCAAATCGCCCGCTTCAATCGCACAGCGCGGATCATAGGCGTGGCGTTCCGAGCCATATTTGATGTTCTGCAAACTGTCAGGCGTGTCAGTGCGTGTGCCCCACACGCCTGCATCGCTGGCATCATCCATATAACCAACCCGGCTCCAGATCACTGGCATTCCGCGCGCGCGCGCCAATCGCGAAATATGGTTCACATAATCTATCTGACACGGATCGCTCTCATACGCCGTCGCGAATAGATCAGTGCGCGTGTAAGCCTGCTGAAAATCAACATTCACAATTGCAAGTTTTTGGCCGAATCCGAACTTCTTGCGCGCTGGATTTGCCATCACCTCATCAAAAATCATCCGTGCGGTTTTGCCGTCACTGATCATTTTTGTGCCAATCAAACTCATTTTGCCCCACTCCAAAGCTTGCGTCCGTTCTGACCAACCGATAAGGCATTGTCGAGAGAAATTTGTCCGGACAACTTTGATACGATGACCATCACCCGACACTATCTGACGATCAATGGGCGGCTTGTCCATTACCGTCGCTGTGGCGTCGGCCCGCCGCTGATCATGGTGCATCAAAGCCCGCGCTCTTCAGCCGAATATGAGGCACTGATGCTGGCATGGGGTGCGCATTTTACCTGCATCGCGCCTGACACGCCGGGGTTCGGCCAATCGCAGCCGCTCAGCAAAGCTGATCCAGATATCAATGATTATGCCGATGCAATTGTCGAATTTATTCGCGCGCTTGGCCTTGAAAAAACGGCGGCTTATGGTTTTCATTCGGGCGGGATCATCCTCGTCACCGCGCTTAAACGCCATCCAGCACTGTTCACTGGCCTAGCCGTCGGCGGCTATGCGATCTGGAACCCCCAAGAAATGGCGGTTTTTGGCGAGGCTTACCTTCCGCCATTTCTCCCATCGGCTTACGGTGAACATCTGACATGGCTGTGGAACCGCATCCTTGAGCAAAGCTGGTTCTTCCCGTGGTTCGATGTGCGCGACGAGGCCCGGCTGTCAGTCGCACATGATGACCCGGCGCGGGTTCATGCGGTTGTGATGGAAATGCTTGATAATGGCGATGCCTACCGCCTTGGCTACGGCGCCGTGCTGCGCGCACCGCGTGATATTCCGCCGCCCGATGCGATAACGCCGCCCGTGCTAATTACCGCTTATGACGGCGATCCGCTTCAGGCCCATATTGACCGACTTGGTACGATGCCCGCCGGATGGTCAGCGGCCAAAGTGGCGACACCAAAAGCGCATCAGGACGCCAGCCTTGCCTTTTTGCTCGCGCATCAAGGAGTGCCCGCTGAACATTATGCCGAGGATAAGGATCAGGGCTTTCTGCATGTGAAGACCGATGATTTCGAAGGCCTGATCCATTGGCGCGGGCCGCCGGGTGCCGAACGGGTGATCATCCACGCGCCGGGTCGCGCCAGCGATCTGATCAACGATGCAGCGGCGCTGGGGGTTGACCTCCCCGGCCACGGCCTCTCAAGCGATTGGGGCAGAGCAGCGCCGCAGAACTATGCCCCGTGGCGCGCGGTGATCGATGCGCTTGTTGCGCATTTCAACATCAAGACAGTTGAGCATGAGCCAACCCCGGCAGGCGACGCCGACCATTTGTTTCCTAAGCTGCATCCCGACCGGATGGGGGCATATCTTACAACCGCGTGGAGCATCATTCGCGCGCGGCATTTCTTCAATCCGTGGTACGCTGCGAGTGCCGCCAACGCGATAACATTTGATCCCGCAGCGCTTGACCCTGTGTCGCTTGCGCGCGAACATCGCGCGCTCATCCGGGCGACTGGCGCGCGCAGCTATCATAAGGCACTGACAATAGGAGAAACCGAATGAGCATTCGTGAAGATATGCCGCTGCTCGCGCGGCACGAGGGCGTTTGGGACGGCACCTATACGTATTTTAACGCCGCCAATGAAAAGATTGACGAGCATAAATCGCGGCTTTTCTGCCGCTTCCCCGAAGACGGCCCCCACCCCTATGATCAGACCAATCATTACACATGGGCCGATGGCCGCACCGAAATCCGCGAATTTCCCGCCGAATACCGTGACAAACGCGTCTGGTGGGATAATGACCTGATCAAGGGCTGGGCTGCCGAGGTTGGGCTTGACGAATATAGCCGCACAGTGATGCTTTACTGGCAGCGTACGGGCGATCCGTCGCTTTATCTTTATGAGATGATCAACCTTGCCGATGACGGCGTTAATCGTTGCCGGACATGGCACTGGATCAGGAACGGGATGCTCGAAACGCGCACCGCGATTCAGGAGAAATTGGTAACCCGCGACTGGCGTTCGCTGGAGCCATAATGGCGCGCACGCTCTTCGATAAAATCTGGGATGCTCATGTTATCGCCGATCTTGGCGGCGGCACCGCGCTGATCGCGATTGACCGGGTTTTTCTGCATGAACGCACGGGCGCTGCCGCGCTCAAATCAATGGCGTCGGCAGGGCGAAACGTGGCTGACCCCGCCCGCGTATTCGCGGTGATGGATCATATCGTTGATACAAGGCGCGGTCGCACTGATCAAACGGTGGTGCCGGGTGGGCAAGCTTTTATCACCGAGACGCGCGAGGCCTGCCGCGATGCTGGAATTACGCTCTTCGATGTGAACGACCTCGATCAGGGGATCACCCATGTCATTTCGCCCGAACTCGGCATCGTCCTCCCCGGCCTCACACTGATCGCGCCTGACAGCCATACGTGCACCCAAGGCGCATTTGGCGCGCTTGCCTGGGGGATTGGCTCGTCGGAGGCCGAACATGCAATGGTGACGGGCGCGCTGCGCGTTAAAAAGCCTGAGACGATGCGCGTTTCTTTTACGGGCAAACTGCGTGAGGGCGTAACCGCCAAGGACATGATCCTCCACCTCATCGCCGCACACGGCGCAGGCGGCGGCAAAGGCTGCGCGGTTGAATTTGCGGGCGAAGCCGTTTGCGCACTCGACACCGAAGCGCGGATGACGCTGTGCAACATGGCAACTGAATTTGCCGCCTTCACGGGGCTAATCGCGCCGGATGATCTGACTTTGGCCTATCTGAAAGGTCGCCGTTACGTGCCTGATCCGCTGCCCGATTGGTCAAACCTCAAAAGCGATGCGGATGCACATTTCGTCTATGAGATCACAATCGACGCGAACAGCATCGAACCAATGGTCAGTTGGGGCACCTCGCCCGAACAGAGCATAGCACTCTCCGGCAGTGTCCCGATGGATGCCGATTCAAAGGCACTTGCATATACCGGGTTGGCAACAGGCCAACCTATCGCGGGCACGGCGATCAACGTTGCGTTCATTGGCAGTTGCACCAACGCCCGCCTGTCCGATCTGCGCCGCGCCGCCGCGATCGTTAAGGGTAAGCATGTCGCGAACGGAGTCCTCGCGCTTGTCGTCCCCGGATCATCCGCCGTCAAACGCGCTGCTGAGGCCGAAGGGCTTGACCGCATTTTCATCGACGCTGGCTTTGAGTGGCGGATGAGCGGCTGTTCGCTCTGCTTTTATGCAGGCGGAGAGGGGTTTCCGCAGGGCAGCCGTGTAATCTCATCAACTAACCGCAATTTTGAGGGGCGGCAGGGGCCGGGCATCCGCACCCACATCGCCAGCCCCGAAGTGGTCGCCGCAAGCGCCATTGCAGGACGGATCACCGCACCATGAACCCCTTCACCACGCTCACCAGCATTGCCGTGCCACTGATCGGCGATAACATTGATACGGATACAATCATCCCGTCGCGTGAGATGAAATCGACTGGCAAAACAGGCTTGGCGGGTGGGCTGTTCGCGCCGTGGCGTTATCTTGATGCAGGCGCAAGAACGCCTGATCCAAGCTTCGTTCTGAATAACCCCGCCTACTCCGGCGCGCAAATTCTGCTCGCGGGCAAAAATTTTGGCTGCGGGTCTAGCCGCGAACATGCCGTCTGGGCTCTCGCCGAATACGGCTTTCGCTGTATCATTGCCGAGAGTTTTGCGCCGATCTTTGAGGGCAATTGCATCCGCAACGGCATCCTCCCAATCACCTGCGGTCGTCCGGTTGACCCGCTATTCCACGGCCAAGTCATGACGATTGATTTGGCCGAACAGCATATGTCGATCCCCGGCCGCTTTCGCCCGTTTCACATTGACGCGGAGAGCAAGGCGATGCTGCTTCACGGCCTCGACGCGATTGATTTGACGTTGCAGCACGCAAGCGCCATTTCGGACTGGCAAGCACAGGATAGGAAGGCGCGACCGTGGGTTTACCTCTAATCATCGTCAGCGAAGTCGGCCCGCGTGACGGGTTGCAATCAACTGACCGGATCATGTCACTTGACGCCAAAATGGCGTGGATCAAGGCCGAGGCTGAGGCGGGTGTGCGTGAGATTGAGGTGGGCAGCTTTGTGCCGCCTTCGCTCCTCCCCCAGCTTGCCGATACGGCTGATGTGGTGGCCTTTGCCAAGACGATCCCCGGCCTCAACGTCGTTGCGCTCATCCCCAACGTTCGGGGCGCAGAGCGGGCGATTGCGGCGGGCGTCCACGGCTTCTCAATCCCGTTTTCCATGTCGGAAACGCACAGCCTCAAAAATGTCCGCAAAAGCCATGCTGCGATGATACAGGAAATTAAAATCGTCGCGGAAATGGCGCGCGCGGCGGGCATCCATTTCGGGGTGAGCCTTGCCACCGCGTTCGGCTGCACCATTGAAGGGCCAGTGTCTGAGGATGTGGTGGTGGCAATGGCCGAGGCTTCGGTTGCGGCCGGGGCGGTGGAACTCACACTGTCGGATACCACCGGATACGCCAACCCCGCGCAGGTCAAGCGGCTGGTGCGCAAGGTAAAGGCAGCGGTTGGTGCCGAGCGACTCCACACCCTCCACCTCCACAACACACGCGGGCTTGGCCTTGCCAATGTGCTGGCGGGACTGGAGGAGGGGATCACCACCTTTGATGCCTCGCTTGGCGGGATCGGCGGCTGCCCGTTTGCGCCGGGTGCATCGGGCAATATCGTGACTGAGGATCTCGTCTTCATGCTCCAGTCAATGGGATATGAGACGGGCATTGATCTTGCGAAACTGATGAAAGTACGCGCGATTGTGGCGGCTGCGCTCCCCGGTGAGCCGCTTTATGGTTTTACCGCCGACGCCGGTTTGCCGCTTGGCTTTGCCGCGTGAGCGCGCCGCTTTCAGGACTGCGCGTCGTCGAGTTCACCCATATGATTATGGGGCCGTCGGTTGGGGCGATCCTTGCCAGTCTTGGCGCAGAGGTGATCCATGTCGAACCGATTGGCGGCGATAAAACGCGCAACCTTGTCGGTTCAGGCGCTGGCTTTTTCGCGACCTTCAATCGCGGCAAATCAAGCATCTGTCTTGACCTCAAATCGCCTGAGGGGATCGCGGTTGCCAAACGACTGATCGACACCGCTGATATCCTTGTTGAGAATTACCGCCCCGGCGCAATGGATCGGCTTGGGCTGTCTTATGAAACACTCTCGCAGACCAACCCGCGATTGATTTACTGTTCGGCCAAGGGCTTTCTCGCCGGGCCGTATGCCGAGCGTACTGCGCTTGATGAGGTGGCGCAAATGATGGGCGGGCTTGCCTATATGACTGGGCCACCGGGGCGGCCGCTGCGTGCGGGGGCGAGCGTGATTGACATTACCGGCGGTATGTTCGGCGTAATCGCGATTCAGGCAGCACTTGAAGAACGCCACCGCACGGGCAAAGGCCAAAAGGTGCAAAGCGCGCTGTTTGAAACCACGGTGTACCTGATCGCACAGCACATGGCGCAGATGGCGGTCACGGGTCAGGCCGCCGCGCCAATGCCCGCGCGGCTTTCAGTCTGGGCGATTTATGATGTGTTTGAAACCAAGGATTTGCCGATCTTCATTGGCGTCGTAACTGACAGCCTGTGGCACAAATTCTGCGCGCTGTTCGCCCTTGATGCGCTTTGGGCAGATTTGAGCTTGCGCGAAAACAACGCTAGAGTCGCCGCGCGTGATCGGATAATCCCCCAAATCCGCGACATGGTGTGCCGCTTCACCCGCGCGGAGATCATTGCCAAGCTTGAAAACTCAGGCCTGCCCTTCGCGCCGATTGCCCGCCCTGAAGATATGTTTGACGATCCCCATTTGCTGGCAAGCGGCGGGCTTGAACCAGTGATGCTGCCCGGTGGCCGCGAGACTATGCTGCCGTTGCTACCAATTGAGATGGATGGCAAACGGCTCGGAACATCGCCGAACATTCCGGATATGGGGGCGGACAGCGATGCGATCCTCACAGCGCTTGGCTACGGCGCTGCTGCGATTGCCGCGCTGAAGGGGAACGGTGTGGTTGGTTAGAGTCTGAAGTTTCCGCCCAACCTACGTCATTGCGAGCGCAGCGCGGCAATCCAGTGCAGGACTGGATTGCCG
>JAYTMV010000437.1:0-4309 GCA_043728175.1 Sphingomonadales bacterium | reverse complement strand
GTTGAGGATGGCTCTAATGTCGTCGCGGTGGATTTCGGCCGCAAGAAATGACCGCGTACCGCTCCGAGACAGACAGTTTCGGTGCAATCGACGTTCCCGCAGACGCCTATTGGGGGGCACAAACCCAGCGTAGCATCGAAAACTTCCCGTTCGGTGCGCGTGAGCAAATGCCGCCTGCGATTATTCAGGCGCTTGCCATCGTCAAACAGGCAGCAGCGCGGGTCAATCGCCACCACGGGCTTGAGCCAACGATTGCCAACGCGATTGAGGCCGCCGCTGCGGAGATTGCGGCGGGCAGCTTTGCCGATCAATTTCCGCTTACCATCTGGCAGACGGGTTCGGGCACGCAGACCAATATGAATGTGAATGAGGTAATCGCTGGGATTGCCAATGAATGCTTGGGCGGCACACGCGGCGGCAAGTCCCCCGTGCATCCCAATGATCATGTTAACATGGCGCAAAGCTCTAACGACAGTTTTCCAACCGCGCTCCATATTGCAGCGGCGCTTGGTGTGCAGCATTGGTTGATGCCAGCGCTTGATGGTTTGTTTGAGGCGCTCGGTGCCAAGAGTGCGGCATGGGATGATATTGTCAAAATTGGCCGCACGCATATGCAGGATGCCACCCCGCTGACGCTTGGTCAGGAATTTTCAGGCTATGCTGCCCAGCTTTTTGCCTGTCGCAACCGGATTGAGAGCGCGACTGTTCACGGCGTCTACAAGCTTGCGCAGGGCGGCACTGCGGTCGGCACGGGACTGAATGCGCCACCGGGGTTTGATAAAGCCGTGGTGGAGGAGATTGCCGCGCTTACCGGGCTACCGTTCATTCCAGCGGCTAATAAGTTTGAGGCGCTGGCCAGCAATGATGCGCTTGTTCACCTATCGGGTGCGCTGAGTACCCTCGCTGTGGCGCTCACCAAGATTGCGAATGACATTCGTTTACTCGGCAGTGGGCCGCGTTCAGGCTTTGGCGAACTCATCATGCCCGAAAATGAACCCGGCAGTTCAATCATGCCGGGCAAGGTCAACCCGACCCAGTGTGAAATGCTGACGATGGTGGCGGCTCAAGTGATTGGCAACCATCAGGCCGTCACCGTCGGCGCGATGCAGGGCCATTTGGAATTGAATGTGTTCAAGCCAATGATCGGCGCGAATGTGCTGCGCTCAATTGATTTGCTGAGCATCGGGATTGAGAGTTTCACGCTGCGCTGTGTGGCTGGGCTTGAACCCAACCGCGCGCGCATCGCGGAACTGGTGGATCGCTCGCTGATGCTCGTCACCGCGCTCACGCCCGAGATTGGCTATGACAATGCGGCGAAGATCGCCAAGTACGCGCATCAAAATGGGCTGACCCTCAAGCAAGCAGGCCTGGCGCTCGGGCTGGTTGATGAAGCGACATTCGACCGACTGGTGCGGCCCGAGGATATGGTTGGGCGTTAGGCCTTCAATATCCGTTTGAAAACCGTATGAAGCGCATCTGGGCTGGCCGTATGCAGCGCCCCTGCATCAACCTGTGCCTGCGTCCACATTAAAGAGTCGGCAGGATCATGGTGCATCGCCCAAAGCGGAAACAAGCGCGCCTCTATCGGCCCTGAGAGCAATATCTGGGCATCAAGATGGCGATCATCCTTCAGGATTCGTGCATAAGTCGCATCAATCTTGTCCTGCGGCCCTTCAAGCAATTGCAAATAAACATCGGCGCGGCATACCAATGCCCCGGTTAATCCGTCCCGTTCATTGAGGGTGCGCGACACCGACAATATGTTGTAAAGCCCGGCGCTGTCATAGCCAAATGGTTGTGATGCATAGATAAGTTGGACGAGCGACATGGCGGGTGTTCCTTGGTTCCAAATATCAACATAGACTATAATGTAACATTATAACAGCACAATCAGGGCAATATTTGTGTGAAATAGTATATCATATGCTGTTGTATAAACGCCTCTCAAGCACATAATGTTGGTTAACTGCCCCATAGCGGGATATGTTTTGGCTTGAAAGCGGCACGTACTGTGTTAACAAATTTTTAACTTTTGAGATTGGCTCAAAGTTTTCCCTAACGGGGCTTCTAAATTGTACAGGGGCACAATTGTGATCACCACTAAATTGCGTAAACTCGCGGCAGCAACCGCGCTTGTAGCCGTCGCTTTGTCGTCAACGCCAGCATCGGCTTTGACGATCAACCTTTTCAACCTGAATAACGTTACACCAGGCACAGATGCGTTTCGCGGCTTCCGCGCCGCCGCCAATTTCTGGGAACGGGTGATCACAACCAATAGCACGGTGAACCTCAACGTTGGGTTCTCCGCACTTGCGCCGGGTGTTCTCGGTTCAACTGGCAGCACGACCAACGGCGTGTTCCTTGAGCCTTTCGTTAATATCCTGCAATCGCGTAGCCGCTCAAACCTTGACCGGATTGCAAGCGCCAATTCGCAAAGCTTCAAAACCAGCGTCGATGGCGCTGGCCGTGGTGCGTATAACTTCCTGATTTCAGGGCCGCGCGCTGATGGTACGGGCGTTGCGATCAATCCGCTGCAAACCGCATTCGATAATGACGGCAGCCGCAATAACAACAGCCTGTCGGTGAATACCTCAGTGCTCAAGGCGCTCGGCCTTGCCCCGGTTTACACTGGCGCCAATCTTGCCAACCAGATCGACGGAACAGTTCAGTTCAGCACTGGCTTTGCGTTCGATTTCAACCCAACCAATGGCATTGATTCCAATGCGTTCGATTTCGTTGCGATTGCGATCCACGAAATCGGCCATGCGCTTGGCTTCCGTTCAGGCGTTGACATCTATGACGGCAATACCGCCTTCACTGGCAACCTCAACAATTTCACCTTTCTGACCCAGCTTGATCTCTTCCGCTATACAGCGGCAAGCACCGCGCTTGGTGCCAATGATGTGCAGATTGGCAGCCCAGCATATTTCTCGATTGATGGCGGTCGCTCAATATTTCAGGAAGGTCTCTTCTCAACGGGCAGGCGTTTTGGCGATGGCCAGCAAGCATCACATTTCAAGGATGCGGCACCAGGTGCGCCACAGCTTGGCCTGCTTGATCCAACGATCGCACGTGGTCAGCAGGGCATCATAACCTCGCTTGATATCGCGGCGTTTGATGCGATTGGCTTTGACATCGCTTATGACGTGATTGCCAATGGTGACCGTGAATTCACCACGCTCAACCCCTTCTTCGGCGCTATTCCTGAGCCAGAGACTTGGGCGATGCTCATCGTCGGCTTTGGCTTCGTCGGTGGCGCAATGCGTCGTCGCACCACCAAGGTAACTTACGCATAACGTGATTTTTTGAGTCCGGTTGAAAACAGGCGTGTCCGAAAGGATGCGCCTGTTTTTTTATTTGCGCCGCTTGAAAGCGCTGCACGGCCTACGATATCATGATTAAGCCCAAGCAAGGAGATCATCCCGTGTCAAACCCAGCCGTCGGAATGCCGTGCCCCGTGTGCAAAGTCGCGCTGACGATGAGCGAGAGACAGGGCGTTGAGATTGATTATTGCCCGCAGTGTCGCGGCATCTGGCTTGATCGCGGAGAGCTTGATAAAATCCTAGAGCGCAACGCCGCCGAAGCGCCATCCGTACTCCAGGCACCAACCCCGCCGCAGCAGCCTCCGATGCAGCAGCAGCCCCCGATGCAACAACCATGGGGCGGCGATAACCGTGGCTATCCACAGCATGGCGGCTACGACAAATACGGCCGCCCCAAGCGTCGCAAATCTTTCCTTGAGGAATTATTTGACTAAACGCTTGGGCGCAGTGCGATAATTAACGCGCCTGAATGCGGATCAGGGGCGCACGGCCACGGTTGAAGCGTGAATAAAACAGCTTCACATTGGTAATGTCGCGCCGGTCACCGCGCAAATCGACCGCACGGGTGCAGGTGCCCGCGCGGATCGTGCGGCTTTCGGAAATATCCTGCTCGCCGCCGTTGGCAAAATTTACGTCAGCGTCGAGCAGTTTGAAATCACGCCGCACCGCGCAAATCCGCACCTGACGGTGGCGGGCATTGCCGCGCAGTTCGATCTTGTCGCGGTCAATCCCATATTCAATCGAGCGCTCACCAATCGTCTGCCAACCACGCGCTTGCGCTGAGGCAGGGACAGCAATTGCGGCAATCGCGGCGGGGATGATGAGATAAGCGATACGCATAAAGTGTGTTCCTTGAGATTGATATTACCAAAGCCAAACCGTCGGGCGCGCCAATTGTTCCCATTGGCGCTAATCATTGTCATGCTCTTGGCGGCCTTGGCGTGAAACAAAACTTGCTCGCTCCACGCATCCAGCAGTTGTATTAT
>JAYTMV010000436.1:0-9657 GCA_043728175.1 Sphingomonadales bacterium | reverse complement strand
GGTAAAAATGTCGTCGTTGTTGGCGGCGGCGATACTGCAATGGACTGCGTCCGCACCGCCGTTCGCCAAGGCGCAAAGTCAGTCAAATGCCTTTACCGCCGTGACCGCGCCAATATGCCGGGATCGCAGAATGAAGTGAAAAATGCTGAGGAAGAGGGCGTTGAATTCGTCTGGCTTTCGGCACCCGAAGCTTTTGACGGCACGGATCATGTCGCGGGGGTGCGTGTGGCCAAAATGCGGCTCGGCGCGCCTGATGCCAGCGGACGCCGCGCGCCAGAGGCTGATCCGGGGAGCGAGTACCGACTTGAAGCTGACCTGGTGATTAAGGCGCTTGGCTTTGATGCGGAGGATTTGCCGGCGCTGTTTGGATCGCGCGATTTGGGCGTGACGCGGTGGGGCACCGTCCGGGTTGACCACAAAACGATGATGACCAGCCTCGACGGCGTGTTCGCAGGCGGTGACATTGTGCGCGGCGCTAGCCTCGTCGTCTGGGCCATCCGCGATGGCCGCGATGTCAGCGAACATATGCACCGCTATTTGAAGGCCAAAGCAGCGAGCGAAAGGAAGGCAGCATGAAAAAATCTTTGTTAATGGTGCCGTTATTGCTGGTATCGACACCTGTGGCAGCGCAGGAGGCCCAACAAGCAGTGACCGACGCAACGCTGGTTGATCCTGCAAGGCTTTCTGCCGCGCGCATTCTCCTTGACGTTATCATGCCACCCGCCAAACGAGAGGCACTAATTGATGGCATGATGAAGGGCATAACGGCCAACATATCGGAATCATTGTTCAGCAACGACCAAATGAAAGCTGCGTTTGACTCTGATCCTCGAGCTGGCGAAATTTTCAAGCGCTTTATCGATCAGCATCAGGTGCGTAGCGTTAAAATTCTGAAAGAAAACTTTCCCGGCATGATTGACGCTATGGCGCACGCCTACGCGCGTCGATTTACTACGCCACAGTTGGCTGACATGCAGAAATTCTTCGAAACACCAACTGGGCTGGTTTACACCGAGCTAGCAGCTACGATTATGGGCGACCCTGACGTAGCTAAATGGCAGCGTGACCTCATTAGCAAGTCAATGAGCAGTATTCCAAAAGACGTCGAAGAGATGATGGCCGAAATCAATGCCCTGAAACCCAAGGATAAGACAGGTGGTTGATCAATCCGAACGCACCCGCATCGCCGAAGTCGGCATGTATCGCCCCGAATTTGAATCCGATGCGTGCGGCGTCGGCCTCGTCGCCGCGACTGATGGCAAGGCTTCGCGCCGCGTCGTCGCCTCGGCGATTGATGCGCTCAAAGCGGTATGGCACCGGGGTGCGGTTGATGCTGACGGGATGACGGGCGACGGCGCTGGGCTGCACATTGATCTCCCACTCGCTTTCTTTGATGATGCGATTGTCGCCTCTGGTCACCGCCCGCAAAATCGCCGCTTGGCGGTTGGCATGGTGTTTCTACCGCGTACCGATTTGGGCGCGCAGGAAAGCTGTCGGACGATTGTTGAATCCGAAATTATCGACGCGGGTTATACCATTTACGGGTGGCGGCAGGTGCCGGTTGATGTTTCGGTAATCGGTCGCAAGGCGCAGGAAACTCGGCCTGAAATTGAGCAAATCATGATCGCTGGGCCTGATCCCGAAGCGCATGATGCGACCGAATTTGAAAAAAACCTCTATCTCGTCCGCCGCCGGATTGAGAAGAAGGTTATCGCCGCGCAGATTCAGGGCTTTTATGTTTGCTCGCTGTCGTGCCGCTCAATCATTTACAAGGGGCTGTTCCTCGCAGAGTCGCTCTCGATCTTTTACCCGGATTTGCGCGATGAACGCTTCATCAGCCGCGTCGCGATTTTCCATCAGCGCTATTCGACCAACACCTTTCCGCAGTGGTGGCTCGCGCAGCCGTTCCGCTGTCTCGCGCATAACGGCGAAATCAATACCATTCGCGGCAACACCAATTGGATGAAAAGCCACGAAATCCGGATGGCGAGCCTCGCCTTTGGCGAACGCTCCGAAGACATCAAGCCCGTCATTCCGGCTGGGGCTTCGGATACCGCAGCGCTTGACGCGGTGTTTGAGGCGATCTGCCGTTCGGGCCGCGATGCGCCAACCGCCAAGCTCATGTTGATCCCCGAAGCGTGGCAGGCTAAACCCGATATGCCGCAGAACCACCGCGATATGTATGCCTATTTGGCGAGCGTGATGGAGCCGTGGGATGGCCCCGCCGCACTTGCAATGACGGAGGGGCGCTGGGCGGTTGCCGGCGTTGATCGCAACGCACTGCGTCCGCTGCGCTACACCCGCACTAATGATGATCTCCTGATCGTTGGTTCTGAAACCGGGATGGTCGTCGTGCCCGAGGCGACAGTGATTGCCAAGGGGCGGCTCGGCCCCGGACAGATGATCGCGGTTGATCTCGATACCGGCGAATTTTTTGAAGACCGCGCCATCAAAGATCGGATCGCGGGCGAAGCGCCTTACGCTGATATGATCAAAGGTTTCAGCACGCTTGCTGATTTGCCCGAACCCAGGGGCGAAACCATCGCGCGTTATGATCGCGCCGAACTCACCCGGCGCCAGATTGCGGCGGGGCAAACGCTTGAGGATATGGAACTGATCCTTTCGCCGATGGTTGAGGATGGCAAAGAAGCGATTGGCAGCATGGGCGATGATACGCCGCTTGCTGTCATTTCGGATAAGCCGCGCTTGATCAGCCATTTCTTCCGCCAGAATTTCAGTCAGGTAACCAATCCGCCAATCGATAGCTTGCGCGAACGGCAAGTAATGTCGCTCAGTACGCGGTTCGGCAATCTCGCCAATATTCTCGACACCAAAGAGGCGACACGACTTGGCGTGCTGGTGCTCGACTCGCCCATACTCACGACGGCACAGTGGCTGACGCTCAAAACCCATTTCGGTGCGGGCGTGGCTGAAATCGACTGCACCTTTGAAATGGGGTCAGGCGCAGACGGGCTTCGCGTCGCAATCGCACGCGTGCGACAGGAGGCCGAACAGGCTGTGCGCGCCGGGCGCAGTGAGATTTTCCTGACTGATGAGCATGTGTCCGAAGGCAGACTTGCAATCCAGATGGTGCTTGCCGCTGCTGCTGTTCACACCCACCTCGTGCGCTGCGGCCTGCGCAGCTTTGCCAGCATTAACGTCCGTGCGGCAGAGTGCCTTGATACGCATTATTTTGCGGTTTTGATCGGCGTTGGCGCAACAACGGTCAATGCCTACCTTACCGAAGCCTCAATTGCGGATCGCCACGCGCGCGGGTTGTTCGGCGATATGACGATCGAGGCCTGCCTCGCCAAATACCGCAGCGCGGTTGGTGAAGGGCTGCTCAAGATCATTTCAAAAATGGGGATTGCGGTTATTGCCTCGTATCGCGGCGGCTATAATTTTGAAGCGGTCGGGCTCTCGCGCGCGCTCGTCAATGATTTCTTCCCCGGAATGCCCGCCAAAATCTCAGGCGAAGGCTATGCCTCGCTTTATGTCAACGCAGCCGAACGGCATGAGCAAGCGTTTGACAGCGCGGTGGCGCATTTGCCGATTGGCGGCTTTTACCGCCAACGTGCGGGCGGCGAGCCCCATGCCTATTCAGCGCAACTGATGCACTTGCTGCAAACCGCAGTCGGCACAGACAGCTACTCAACCTATCTGCAATTTTCGCGCGGCGTGCGCGATTTGCCGCCAGTTTACTTGCGCGATTTGCTCGAATTCAACTTCGCCAAAGAAGGCGTCAGCCTCGAATCGGTCGAGGCGATCACCGAAATCCGCAAGCGTTTCGTGACGCCAGGCATGTCGCTTGGTGCGCTTAGCCCAGAGGCGCATGAAACGCTCGCCATCGCGATGAACCGGATTGGCGCGAAAGCTGTTTCGGGCGAAGGCGGTGAGGACAGCGCGCGCTTCAAACCCTATGCCAATGGCAACAACGCCAACAGCGCAATCAAGCAAATTGCGAGTGGGCGCTTTGGCGTTACTGCCGAATATTTGGGTGCCGCCGAAGAAATCGAGATCAAGGTCGCCCAAGGCGCAAAACCGGGCGAGGGCGGGCAGCTTCCCGGTTTCAAAGTGACAGAGATGATTGCCAAGCTGCGCCATTCAACGCCCGGCGTCACGCTGATCTCGCCGCCGCCGCATCATGATATTTATTCAATCGAGGATTTGGCCCAGCTCATTTATGATCTCAAGCAAATCAACCCGAAAGCGCGCGTTTGCGTGAAGCTTGTCAGTTCGGCTGGGATCGGCACGGTGGCGGCGGGTGTCGCGAAGGCGCACGCCGACGTCATCCTCGTCGCCGGCCATGTCGGCGGCACTGGGGCTTCCCCGCAAACCTCAATCAAATATGCCGGAACGCCTTGGGAAATGGGGCTAACCGAGGTCAACCAAGTATTGACGCTCAACGGCCTGCGGCACCGCGTCAAACTGCGCACCGATGGCGGGCTTAAAACCGGGCGCGATATTGTGATCGCCGCGATCCTTGGTGCTGAAGAATTTGGGATTGGCACGCTTAGTCTGGTCGCTATGGGCTGCATCATGGTGCGGCAGTGCCATTCAAACACATGTCCCGTCGGCATCTGCGTTCAGAATGAAGCGCTGCGCAAGAAATTTACAGGCACGCCTGAAAAGGTAATCAACCTGATGACCTTCATCGCCGAGGAAGTGCGTGAGATCCTCGCGCGGCTTGGTGTGCGTTCGCTAGACGAAGTGATTGGCCGGACTGAGCTGCTCCGCCAAGTCAGCCGGGGGGCGGAACATCTTGACGATCTTGATCTCAACCCGATCCTCGCCAAGGTTGATGCGCCTGCCGACAAACGCCGTTTCAACCTGCCAACCGCGCGCAATGAAGTGCCTGATAGCCTTGACGCGCAAATATTGCATGATGCCAAGCCAGTGTTTGAACGGCGCGAAAAGATGCAGCTCACCTACACCGTGCGCAATACCCACCGCGCGGTTGGCACCCGGCTTTCGGCAGAAATTACATCGCTGTTCGGCATGTCAACGCTCAACGATGGGCATGTCCATGTTCGTCTGCGTGGGTCTGCGGGTCAGTCACTCGGCGCGTTCCTGTGTAAAGGGATCACACTTGAAGTCTTTGGCGATGCCAATGATTATGTTGGTAAGGGGCTGTGCGGCGGGATTATCGCCGTCCGCCCGATGGTCAGTTCACCGCTTGAAAGCCAGCACAATACGATCATCGGCAACACAGTGCTTTACGGCGCGACATCGGGCAAACTCTACGCCGCTGGCCAAGCGGGCGAACGCTTTGCTGTGCGCAATTCTGGCGCGCAGGTGGTGGTTGAAGGCTGCGGCGCAAACGGCCTTGAATATATGACTGGCGGCACCGCGATCATCCTCGGCGTGGTTGGTGAGAATTTCGGCGCCGGGATGACGGGCGGGATGGCGTTCGTGCTTGATGTTGATGGTAATTTTGAACGGCGCGCCAATCCTGAAAGCATTTTCTGGCAGCGGATTGCCTCGCCCTATTGGGAGGCGCGCGCAAAATCGATGATCGCTGAACATGCACTGGCAACCGACAGCAAATGGTCAAACGCGATCCTTGATGATTGGGATCGCTGGGTCGGCCAATTCTGGCAAATCTGCCCCAAGGAAATGCTGACGCGGCTCGCACATCCGCTTTCCGAAGAGCAAGCAATCGCGGCGGAGTAACGGCTGAACGCAAGCAAACGCTTTGTTCAGGATCGCGAAAGCCACCCACGCCTAATCACGCGCTCAATCGGGGAGTGGTTTCCCGTTTGCCCGAAAGGCACGCCAATGCGTTCAGCCCTTTTCACTGCTATTGCTCTTGTCGTTGCATCTCCAACGGTTGCAGCCGCACAATCTACGTCCCCAGTTGAAACGTCATCAGAAGCCCAGCAAGATGTGCAGGGCATGGCTGACACGCTCAACGATCCGACAACGCAGGCTGTGGTGGCAGGTGTGCTTGGTGCGGCGATGGCGGCTGTGCTTGATATCCGCGTTGATAAAATGGCGAAGGCGCTTGAGCCGCTCAACGGTGGTAAGAAGCTCAAGATGAAGGGCAATACGCTGCGTGAAATGGCCGAACGCCAAGACCCAAAGTTTGAACGCAAAATGGAAGAAGGCACCAAAACCGCCGTCCGTTCGGCGGGCTCGCTGGCTCAGGCGCTCGCGGTGATGATCCCCGAACTCCAAAAAGCCGCCAAAAAAATGGGTGATGCGCTCCCCAATCTGCAATAAGCAGGGGTGACGCGCGGCGGAGCAGCCGCTAAGACCCATGGTTCCATGTGGCTGCTTTACCAATTCCCGCTCTGTCCTTTCTCACGCAAAGTCCGGCTTCTGCTCGGCGAAAAAGGCGTCGGGTATGAGCTTGTCCGCGAAAGCCCATGGGAGCGGCGCGACGAATTTCTTGATCTGAACCCCGCCGGGCAAACCCCTGTGCTGGTCGAAAAGAACAAGAATATCACGCTGATGAGTTCTGCCGCGATTTGCGAATATTTTGAGGAAACAGTCGATAAGTCCCCGATGATTTCGGGCACCGCGACTAACCGCGCAGAAATTCGCCGCCTCTCGGCTTGGTTTGATGAACAGTTTTACGCCAGCGTCGTTGCCCCGCTGATGCACGAGCGGATGCTCAAGCGCGTGATCCACCGCGCCGCGCCCGATGCCGGAATGCTGCGTGAGGCGATGAAGAACGCCAACCAGTTGATGGATTATACGGATTATCTCCTCGATCACCGCAACTGGATCGCAGGCGCAACACTCAGTCTTGCCGATTTGGCGGCAGCGGCGCATATTTCGGTGGCCGACTATCTCGGCGGGATTGACTGGCGCGGGCATGAACAGACCAAGGGCTGGTACTCAGGCCTGAAGTCACGCCCCGGTTTCCGCCCCCTGCTCGCCGAACGAATGGAGGGCGTCGCACCGCCGATTTATTATGACAAGGTCGATTTTTGAAAAGAAACCCCTGTCCCTAAAGAGGAGAGGGTGCCCGAAGGGCGGGTGAGGGGTTATTGGGCAACCACACTCATCAAATAATTGAGCTTCATATCGTCTGATAGCACCAACCCTCGACCAATATTGAACGATATCCCGCGCGTGTTGATAACCGCCAGCCCCGCCTCACCAAGCAGTGTGGTCAGTACTTCGGGAGTGAGGAATTTATCCCAATCATGCGTGCCCTTGGGAATTTGGCCAAGCCCTTCGCCGATGGTGATCAGCCCAAGGCGCGAAAGCGCGGTGCGGTTCGGCGTTGAAAGGATCATCAGCCCACCCGGCGCAAGCCGCGCCGCAAGTGCCGCGATAAAGGCCTCCGGGTCAGTGACATGCTCAATCACCTCCATCGCGGTGATCAGATCAAATTCGCCCGTTACCTCCGCGATCTCGCAAGCGCGGTAGTCAATCGACAGCGTTTGCCCCGCCGCATGTGCCTTCGCCGCCGCAATATTCTCAGGCGCAGCATCAACCCCAGTCACCGCCGCGCCCATCCGTGCGAGCGGCTCGGTCAGCAGCCCCGCCCCGCAGCCGACATCAAGCGCGGTCATTCCGGCAAGCGGTCTAAGCGCCTTAGCATCCAATCCGAAATGCAAATTGATCTGTTCGCGAATATAGCCAAGCCGCACTGGATTCAGCTTATGCAGCATCGCGGAGGAGCCCTTGGGGTTCCACCAATCAGCCGCAAGCGCGCCAAAATGTGCGGCTTCGCCAGCGTCTATTGTCGTGGAGATCGTGGTGGTTGTCGTCATATGATCTTACTAGCAGTTGTCAGCGCGACGGTCTACGATCGCTTCATCAGAATGATTTTACCGGGGAACGCCGACATGAAACATACCGCCCTCATCCTCGCCCTGCTGGCAACCGCCACCGCGCTCCCCGTCCAAGCGCAAACTGCGGCCACTTACATTCACGCGGGCCGCCTCCTTGATCGCCCCGGACAGCCAGCGCGCGGCGCGTCCACCCTCGTCATCCGCGATGGCAAGATTGCCGAAATCCTCCCCGGCCTCGTGCCTGCGCCTGCTGGTGCCAAGCTGATTGATCTTTCCACGCGCTTCGTACTGCCGGGATTGATCGATAGCCATGTCCACCTTGATTCCGATGCGGGCGGCACGGCTGCGCTGGTTGAATCGCTGACGCAGAGCAAGGCAACCGCTGCATACCGCGCGGCGGGCAATGCGAAAAAGACTTTGCTGGCAGGCTTCACCACTGTCCGCAATTTGGGCGACGGTGACGGGATCACGCTCGCGCTGCGTGATGCGATTGCGGCGGGGCAATTGCCGGGGCCGCGCATTATCGATGCGGGCCGTTCAATCTCAACCACCAGCGGCCATATGGATAGCACGCTCAGCCTCAATGAAGACCTCCACGGATCAATCAATCAGGATAATTTGTGCGATGGCACCGAAAGCTGTCGGCGCGCGGTGCGCTTGCAAATCCGGCGCGGGGTAGATGTGATCAAGATCGCGACGACCGGCGGGGTTAACAGTCGGATCGGCGTTGGCCTTGGGCGGCAGATTTTTGATGATGAGGTCAAGGCGCTGGTTGATACCGCGCACCTCTACGGCAAGAAAATGGCGGTTCACGCGCACGGAGCCGACGGAATTAACGCGGCACTCGCGGCGGGCGCGGATTCAATTGAGCATAGCACCTTGCTTGATGACGAGAGCATCCGTTTGTACAAGGCAAAGGGCGCATATCTCGTGCCAACGCTTTCGACGGTGAATGGCTATCTCGAACGGCTCGCCAAAGACCCCAATGCTTATCCACCCGATGTCCTCGTCAAGGTGCGTTACCGCATTTCGATCACGGGCAAGAATGTTGAAAAAGCCTATCCTGCGGGCGTGAAGATCGCTTACGGCACCGATGCCGGCGTTTCAAAGCATGGCCGCAACGCCGATGAATTTGAACTGCTCGTCAAACACGGGATGACACCGATTGCCGCGATTGAGGCGGCAACCGTGAATGCGTCGCGGCTGCTCGGTGTTGATAAGGATGTCGGCACGCTTGAACCCGGCAAGGCGGCAGACTTGATCGCGGTTGAGGGTGATCCAACGGTTGATGTCACCCGGCTCAAGCAAGTCAGCTTCGTTATGAAAGGCGGGGTTGTCGCGAAGGGGGAGTAAGTAGCGCCCCACTTGCCATCGCGCACCCCCTTGCCTAACAGGGCGGCGCGCTTGAGCCTAAGCGCGTTTCACGCCACGGCACAGGGAACTTCATGGCGCGCATAGTGATGAAATTTGGCGGCACTTCAATGGCCGGGATTGAGCGGATACGCTCAGTCGCGGCGCGGGTGAAGCGCGAAGTTGAGGCGGGCAATCAAGTCGCGGTCGTCGTTTCGGCAATGGCGGGCGAGACTGACCGGCTGGTTGGCTTTTGCCGCGAAGCCTCTCCCCTTCACGATCCGCGCGAATATGATGTCGTGGTGGCGGCGGGCGAACAGATTACCTCGGGCCTGCTCGCGATTGCGCTTCAGGCGGCGGGGGTGCGGGCGCGAAGCTGGCTTGGCTGGCAATTGCCAATCCACACCGATGATGCCCATGCCTCAGCACGCATTGAATCGATTGATACGCAGGCGCTTAATGTGGCGCTCGAAAGCGGCGAAGTCGCGGTCATCCCTGGCTTTCAGGGAATGGACGGCGATGGCCGCGTCTCAACGCTAGGTCGAGGTGGGTCGGACAC
>JAYTMV010000435.1:0-4622 GCA_043728175.1 Sphingomonadales bacterium | reverse complement strand
CCTCGCGCGCAAATCCGCTTTGGAAATGCAGGCGGCGGGCAAGACGGTGAAATTCTACATCATCGGGCGCAAGGGGCGTGACCAGCTTAACCGTCTGTTTCGCAAAGATGTGATTCACTCGATTGAGCCGGGCGATCTTGGCAAGCTGAAATTCTCGGATGCGCAGGATGTCGCGACTGACCTCATCGCGCGTTATGACGCGGGCGAATATGATGTCGCGCATCTGTTTTATTCCAAGTTTGTCAGCGTCCTGACGCAGGAACCGACGCAGGCGCAGATCATTCCGGTGCCCGCTCCAGTTGGCGGCGCGGCAACGGCAGGCGCAATGTCAGCGGCAGTTGAATATGAGCCAGACGAGGATGAAATTCTCAGCAGTCTGCTCCCAAGGAACGTCGCGGTGCAACTGCTCCGCGCGCAGCTTGAGAACGCAGCGTCGGAGCAAGGCTCCAAAATGACCGCGATGGACAATGCAACGCGCAACGCGGGCGACATGATCAACCGTCTCACCATCCTCTATAACCGCACGCGTCAAGCCGCGATTACGACGGAATTGGTGGAAATTATTTCTGGGGCGGAGGCACTTTAAGTGGATGCCGACCGTAATCATCATCGACGGGATCAGGATCGAAATTTACACCGACGATCACCCGCCGCCGCACTTCCATGTGAAAGCAGGGACGATGCGCGCGAAATTCGACATTGCGACGGGAAGACTGCTAAAGGGGAGTCTGGACAAACGATCAATGCGCAAGGTGCGGCGATGGATGGAATTCAATGGCGATTTGTTGATGCAGGTCTGGATCAGCTCGCGCCCGAATTAGATGACGACGAAATTGTAACGGTCGGTGGGCCGATATGGGATGTCGTGAAGGTCGTGGCGATTGCGCCACTCACTTTGGCAGTCGAGTTCGAGGATGGACTTAAGGGAAGAGTTCGTTTCGAGCCATCCTACCTGCGCGGGCCTTTCGCCAAACTCGCGGATCCCGCATACTTTGCGCAAGTCGGTGCGCCCTACGGGGCGGTCAGTTGGCCGAATGAGGATCCCGACATGGCACCCGACACAATGTATGACGGGATCAAGGCTCACGGCGAATGGGTGCTGCAATGAATAGAAAATTCAACAATATTTTCGGCAACAATTGTTATGCTGGAGAATGATAATTCATGAATGGCATTGAAGCTGCTGACAAAGTTTTGGTTGTCCTTCGCGATCTAGGGCAGTGTTACAATTGCCTTGGATGTATTTCCAAGGCAGCAGAGCTTAAACCGATGCACGTGAAACCCATTCTAGATACTCTTGTGGCCATGAAAAAGGTTTATACGATAGGAACCAAGACCAAAGAATACACGATTGCTCTCAGCTGTTGGGGATGCATGTCAGAGGCCGTAACATACAGCTATGCGCCGCGTTTGCGTGACCTTCTAAATCCAAGCTATCATTTTCCGCCGGTTAAAAAATCAACATCTCTGAAGAAAGACTACTAAATGGCAACCGCCCCTAAGAAGACCGCAGCCACCAAGGCTCCCGCCGAGAAAGCCGCACCTGCAAAGGCCGCTGCACCAAAGAAAGCCCCAGCCCCCAAGGCCGCATCGGGCGCGACCAAGGCCAATATGGCGGGCGCGACTGGCCGGATCAGCCAGATCATTGGCGCGGTCGTTGACGTGAGCTTCACCGGCACGCTGCCAGCGATCCTTTCGGCGCTTGAAACCGAGAATAACGGCAACCGCCTTGTTCTCGAAGTCGCCCAGCATCTCGGCGAATCGACCGTCCGCACCATCGCGATGGATGCGACCGAGGGCCTTACGCGCGGTCAGCCAGTTCGCGACACTGGAAGTCAAATCCGCGTTCCGGTTGGCCCGATGACGCTTGGCCGCATCCTCAACGTGATCGGTGAGCCAATTGACGAGCGCGGCCCCGTGAACGCGCTCACCACCGCGCCAATCCACGCTGATGCGCCGCTGTTTGTTGACCAGTCGACAGAAACTGAAATCCTCGCGACCGGCATCAAGGTGATCGATCTCCTCGCGCCTTATGCAAAGGGCGGCAAGATCGGCCTGTTCGGCGGCGCTGGCGTTGGCAAGACCGTTCTTATTCAGGAACTGATCAACAACATCGCCAAGGGCCACGGCGGCACGTCAGTGTTCGCAGGCGTGGGTGAGCGGACGCGTGAAGGCAACGATCTCTACCACGAATTCCTCGACGCGGGCGTGATCGCCAAGGACAAGGACGGCAACCCGACGCCCGAAGGTTCCAAGGTTGCGCTGGTGTTTGGCCAGATGAACGAGCCTCCCGGAGCGCGCGCACGTGTCGCTCTTTCGGGTCTGACCATCGCTGAATATTTCCGCGATGTTGAAGGGCAGGACGTGCTGTTCTTCGTTGATAACATCTTCCGCTTCACGCAGGCGGGTTCGGAAGTGTCCGCACTTCTAGGTCGTATTCCGTCGGCTGTGGGCTATCAGCCGACGCTCGCCACCGACATGGGCCAGTTGCAGGAACGCATCACCTCAACCAACAAAGGCTCGATTACGTCGGTGCAAGCGATCTACGTTCCTGCCGACGATTTGACCGATCCAGCGCCTGCTGCATCGTTTGCCCATTTGGATGCGACGACCGTGCTTAACCGCGCGATTTCGGAGCTTGGCATTTATCCAGCAGTTGATCCGCTCGACTCGACCTCACGCGTTCTGACCGTCGCGGTTGTTGGCCAAGAGCATTATGACACGGCGCGCCGCGTTCAGGAAATGCTGCAAAAGTATAAGAGCCTTCAGGACATTATCGCCATTCTCGGCATGGATGAGCTTTCGGAAGACGATAAGCTGACCGTGAGCCGCGCGCGCAAAATCCAGAAGTTCCTCAGCCAACCGTTCCATGTGGCTGAAGTCTTTACCGGCATTTCAGGCAAGTTCGTTCAGATCGAAGACACGGTGAAATCGTTCAAGGCGGTTGTCGAAGGCGAATATGATCACCTTCCCGAGCAGGCCTTCTACATGGTTGGCGGCATCGATGAAGCGATCGAAAAGGGCAAAAAGCTCGCGGCAGAAGCTGCATAGTTCGAATGCAGATAGACTTTACTCCTGCAGTTTTTAGGCGGTTAGTGGAGGGCTATCTTTGGTTCCTGCCTGTGATTATTGCCGTGATGGCGGTAGAGTTTGCTGTTGGACCTTGGCTGACGTTCGGAGATGAATTTGACAAGCTTGTTGCAACGAGATTTAAGCCTGCGCAAAATGAATGGGTTTGGGTGACGATTGGTGGCGTCGCGGTCGTTGCACAACTTGTTGGCGCTTTCGGCATGCTTGGCTTCAAAAAATGGGCGCGACCTCTTTTCGTATGGCCGATACTGGCTTTCATGGTGATCGATGTTCTCTTTTTTGGCCGGCCTGCATTTTCATCCTCGCTCATGAGTCTTATAACTTTCATTGACTCAGCACTTTTCGGAGCCATTACCATACTTGCGTTTGGAAAAGACCAAGGTGGGGTGTGGTTCGGCCAAACTTCAGACACAGGACAATAGAAATGACCCTCCACTTTGAACTCGTCACCCCAGAACGCCTCGTCCGCAGCGAAGAGGTGTATATGGTCGTCGTCCCCGGAACCGAGGGCGATTTTGGTGTGCTTGAAGGGCACAGCCCGACGATGACGACGATCCGTGACGCCGCAGCGCTTGAGATTTACGCAAGTGTGGGTGCCACGCCTGAGCGGTTGATGATCACCGGCGGCTTTGCTGAGGTCAGCGACAAAGGGCTGACCGTACTTGCCGAAAGCGCTGGTTAATTCGCGCCCATTGGCCGGTAACGCCAGCGCATCGGCTTACTGCCGTCAATTAGTGAAATCTCCGCGTTGAGCATCGCGCCTTCGCGCCAATATCTGATCCGCTGCGGATAATCGTGCTTTGCGTTGACGAAGATAATTTCGTTTGCTGTCATTGAAACCATTGTAAAGGCCACGGGCGGCGCGCCTTGCGGTGATCCCCAGAAAATTAGTCCGCCATTTGCTATGGTCGTAATCCGCGTTGCCTCCCATGATCGCAGCACATCGCCTTTGCCGCTGCGTCCCGCGCCGATCATCAGGCCGCCGCGTGGTCCCGTCCAATATTCTTCAGCCCAGCGATCAGCGGTCGTCTCTATCCAAGCGCCCGCCATCCAGCCGGGCATTGGTTGTGAGTTTGGCTTTGGCGCGGCGTGCGCGATTGAAACCGCCGCCGCCGCCGCGATGATCGAGAGCGCCCATTTCTGTCGCATATCCCTCTCCCAATGATCTGGGTTTAGGCAAAGCTTGCCTTAATCCCGTCGATCACAAATTGCGCCGCAAGAGCCGCCAGCACAACCCCCAATATCCGTGTGATCATTGCCTCAACGCGGTAGCCGAGCAGCTTCATCAGCGGCCCCGCGAGCAGCAGCGAAATAAGCGTCAGCAGAAGCATCGCGCCGAGCGCGCCCAGCACAATCAGGCTTTCGGTCAGGCCATTGCTCTTGGCCATCAGCAGCATGACCGACGCGATTGACCCCGGCCCGGCGATCATCGGGATGGCCATTGGGAAGATCGAGATATCCTCATGCTCAGGATTATCCTTCACATCCTGCGCGCGGCTTTCGCGGCGCTCGGTGCGTTTTTCAAACACCAT
>JAYTMV010000434.1:0-5713 GCA_043728175.1 Sphingomonadales bacterium | reverse complement strand
ACCGAATTTATCGACGGTGTTCTTGTAAAACTCATCTTCCTCATCAACGCGCAAAACTGGCACGTTGGTTGGAATGGTGACAACGTTCATCTTGTAAATATCGAAGAATTCAGATGCCTCAGTCGCGGCGGTTCCCGTCATCCCCGAAAGTTTGGGATACATGCGGAAATAATTCTGGAAGGTGATTGAGGCAAGCGTTTGGTTTTCAGGCTCGATCGTCACATCTTCTTTGGACTCAACCGCCTGATGAAGCCCGTCAGACCAGCGCCGCCCGTCCATCATCCGGCCAGTAAATTCATCGATGATGATAACCTTGCCATCCTTGACGATATAATCGGTATCGCGCTTAAAAATCACATTGGCGCGCATCGCTTGATTGAGGTGATGGACGACCTGCGTATTCTCAAAGTCATAGAGATTGTCGCCTTCGAGAAGGCCCGCATCCTCAAGCAAGCGCTCTACGCGTTCGGTGCCGTCTTCGGTCAGGACGACCGAGCGTTGCTTTTCATCAACCTCATAATCTTCGGGCACGAGATTGACGACGACCGCCTGAACCGACTTATAAAGCTCTGACTTGTCATCGGTTGGCCCCGAAATGATTAACGGCGTCCGCGCCTCATCAATCAGAACCGAGTCAACTTCATCAACCACGGCAAAATTAAACGCACGGTGCGCCATTTGCTCGCGAAGATATTTCATATTGTCGCGCAGATAATCGAAACCAAATTCGTTATTGGTGCCGTAAGTGATGTCGCACGCATAAGCATCGCGGCGTTCAGCGTCGGAGAGGTTCGGCACGATAATCCCGATCGTCAACCCAAGGAATTTATAGACCTGCCCCATCCATTCTGCGTCGCGGCGCGCGAGATAATCGTTGACGGTAACAACATGAACACCAAGCTCAGTGAGCGCATTCAAATACACAGCAAGCGTTGCAACGAGCGTCTTGCCCTCGCCAGTGCGCATTTCGGCAATTTCGCCGCGATGAAGGACGATTCCGCCAACCATCTGAACATCATAATGCCGCTGGCCAAGCGTCCGTTTTGCCGCCTCTCGCACTGTGGCGAACGCTTCGGGAAGCAGATCGTCAAGTTCAGTACCATTTGCCAAACGCTCACGAAAAATGACCGTCTGCATTGCGAGTTCAGAATCGCTGAGTGCTGAAATTGTGGGTTCAAAGCCGTTGATCCGATCAACAGTTTTTTGAAGCGATTTGACATAACGATCGTTTGACGATCCGAAAATGGCTTTGGCGATGCCACCGAGCATAGAATGTTCCTTGTTTGATATTACTGGCTTGATCGACGCTCACCCATATCAAAGGGCGAAAGCATCACATTCAAAACCTAAATTACTGTGAAAAAACGGCGCAATGCCCTGTAAACAAAGCTGCAACTTATAGTCGAGCGCGGTCAGAAATGAACGTACGTTGCATGGGGGCAAGCGCGTCTTCCCTCACTCTCGTATCGGCAAGTTGGATGACATACTCTGTCGAGCGCGCAAGCGATGCGATATGTAGGCGGTGCCGCTGCTTCGAGGCCAATGCGACCTCTGCACACGCTTGCACATTGCTTGAAGTGCTAACGCTGAGCGCATTCTGAGCCGGACGCATAGCCTCTGCCGCTTGCGCAGCAGTCAGGCCAGTCATCATCGCCAGCAAAATTAGAAAAGCACGTGTCAACATGATGTTGTCATATCATATAAGCGTCAACAGAGCGTTCGTCTATCCCTGTCGCGGTTTGCATAAAAGCTGTCAGGCACTATGCGACGTTTATGACTAAATCTCCTCTATCCCAATCCTTTCCCGCGATGCCCATTATTTCAGGTGTCACGCCACGCATCGCCCGCGCGCATTACAAAAATTGGGATCGCTGCGATTTGACCTTCATCACCTTTGATGAAGGCACAAGCGTTGCAGGCGTTTTAACACAGAGCCAATGCCCCTCTTCTGAGGTTGAATGGTGCCGCGAGCATTTGCTCCAAGGCAAGGCGCGCGCGCTTGTGGTCAGTGCGGGCAATGCCAACGCATTTACTGGCTATCGCGGGCGGGCAGCGGTTGGAGCTGTAACGGCAAAGGCGGCGGCGTACCTCGGCTGTCCAGTTGAACAGGTGTTCGTTTCCTCAACCGGCGTCATTGGCGTTCCTTTGCCCATCGATAAGGCCGAAGCAGGGCTGTCTGCGGCGTTCACTGCTGCACCCTGCTCTTGGGAAGAAGCCGCCGCGACAATCATGACCACCGATACCTTTACCAAAGGCGCGGTCGCTTCAGCGGTAATCGGCGATACGACAGTGCAGCTTTGCGGCATCATCAAAGGCAGCGGGATGATCGCGCCAGATATGGCGACGATGCTTGGCTATATCTTCACTGACGCAGCAGTCAGCCCTGAGTTTTTGCAAGAAATGCTCTCCGCCGCAAACCGATCAACCTTCAACTGCATCACCGTTGACAGCGACACCTCGACCAGTGACACGGTGCTTGCCTTTGCTACAGGCAAGGCCGGAAATACGCCGCTTTCCAGCTTTGATAGTGCCGGAGCCGATGCTTTTGCCGCAGCACTCCACGATATCTGCCGCCAGCTTGCGCAGCTTGTGGTGTGTGACGGCGAAGGAGCAACGAAGTTCATCACCGTTGCCGTCACCGGGGCAGTATCAGACGAAAGCGCGCATAAAATCGCGATGAGTATTGCCAATTCGCCGCTTGTCAAAACTGCAATTGCAGGGAGCGACGCCAATTGGGGCCGCGTCGTGATGGCCGTCGGCAAAGCAGGCGAACCCGCCGACCGCGACAAGCTATCTATCAGTTTCGGGCCGACGCTCGTGGCAAAAGACGGCCTCGTCATGCCCGATTATGACGAAACCCCAGTTGCCGCGCACGTCAGCAGCCCAACCGTCGATATCGGTGCAGACCTTGGCATTGGCAATGGCCGAGCAACGGTATGGACGTGCGACCTCACCCACGGATATATCAGCATTAACGCCGATTACAGGAGCTAAAGGCATGGCAGACATCATTCTTCACCATTATGACACATCCCCCTTTGCGGAGCTTGTCCGTGCGGCACTAGGGCTAAAAGGATTGACGTGGCATTCAGTTATAATCCCAACAATGATGCCCAAACCCGATCTGATTGCGCTGACCGGGGGCTATGCCCGCACACCCGTTATGCAGATTGGCGCAGACATATATTGCGACAGTGCCGCGATATTGGACGCGCTTGAGGCGTTATCGCCAAGTCAAAGTCTTTATCCGGCACCGCTTGGGCCGATGCACCGCATGATCGCTGGATGGGCGGGTGCTGGCCAATTTGCCGCGCATGTCAGCGCTGCGATGCGCAATGTTCCGCCGGGTGTGTTGCAGCCCGGTTTTGCTGAAGATCGCAAACGCCGTTTTGTCGGCTTTGATTTTGATGCAATGCCGCGATTTGCCCCGCATCTGGAAACCCAGTGCCTCACTGCCACGACATGGATTGAGGAGATCCTTGCCGATGGTCGCCCCTTCATTGGCGGTGATGCAGCAGGCCACGGCGATCTTGCACTTTACGCAAATAGCTGGTTCCTCAAAGTAATGCCGTTTGCGGCTGATTTTGCCTCCCGCATATTTGCATTCCCACGCTTTGCCGCTTGGTATGACCGTGTCGCAGCGATTGGCCACGGCACCCGTATTGAAATCAATGCTGAAGCGGCAATTGCCGCCGCCAAAGCTGCACAGGCTGCGCCCGTCACCCACAGCGTTGAACCGGGCTTCACAGTCGGCCAGAACGTTCTCATCCGCACTGAACAATCAGGCGATGATCCAGTTGCCGGGGCGTTGCTGCACAGCGGGCCGGACGGAATTGTGATTGAGCGCGAGTCAGAGCAGGCGGGCACGCTAAACATCCATTTCCCCCGGCTTGGTCAGATTGTAACACCCGCGTGAGTGACCCGATTACCATCGCGGTTGAGACGCTGCTGCGCGATGTTGCCACGCGGATTGTGATGCCCCGGTTTCGCACGCTTGCCGCCGATGACATTATCGAGAAATCGCCAGGTGAACTCGTCACCATTGCAGACCGCGAAGCTGAGTTGCGACTTGCAGAGGGCTTGAGCGAAATCCTGAGCGAAGCCCAAATCATTGGTGAAGAAGCCAGCGAGAGCGACCCTAGCCTGCTCGAAGCCGTCGATAACGGCCTCGTCTGGCTGATCGATCCAATTGACGGAACAAGCAATTTTGCCGAAGGAAAATCGCCGTTCGCGCTCATGATCGCGCTCCTCAACAACGGCGTGCGTGAGGGTGGGTGGATTTATGATCCAGTTGCCAACCGCTTTTGCCATGCGATGCGCGGCAAAGGCGCTTTTGTTGATCATATCGCGGTTACAGCGCGTGAGACGGGCGGCGTGCTGCCCGTGGCTGCACTTGCGACAAGCTTCATGGCTCCGCAAAAGCGAGCTGATGTTGAGGCGCGCGCGGTCGGTAAGTATCACATTGTGCCAACCCCGCGTTGCTCTGGGGAACAATATCCCCGGTTGGTGCTTGGACAAAATGATGTGACTTTGTTTGAACGAACACTTCCTTGGGATCATGGCGCTGGGGCGCTGTTTCTTGAGGAGGCAGGCGGCGTTATCCGGCGCAATGATGGTAGCGCCTATCTAACCGGTGACGGTGGCACAGGCCTGCTCGGCGCGGCATCACAGCGGCTGTGGGATGATGCGGCGCGCATCTTGTTTGGCTGATGGGTGCACCCGAAACCTATGATGCGATTATCCTTGGCGCAGGTGGCGCAGGGCTGATGTGCGCACTGGTTGCAGGGCAGCGCGGTGCGCGCGTGTTGGTGATTGATCATGCCGATGAATCAGGCAAAAAAATCCTGATTTCGGGCGGTGGGCGCTGCAATTTCACCAATATTGGCGCTGCACCAGATCGCTATATCTCGGCCAACCCACATTTCGCCAAATCGGCAATGAGCCGCTACACGCCAACAGATTTTATCGCGCTGGTTGATAGTTATGGCATCGCTTGGCACGAAAAAACGCTCGGCCAACTCTTCTGTGATGGTTCGGCAAAACAGATTGTCGCGATGCTGCTTGATGAATGCGCAAAGGGCGATGTCACGATTGCACTCGGCGACGCGATCAGTACAGTCGATCACGGTGATGGGCGATACAGTGTGAACTTCGGCAATCACACCGCAACCGCCCCTGCCCTAGTCATCGCGACAGGTGGACCGTCAATTCCCAAAATGGGTGCGACTGGCTTTGCTTATGACCTGGCCCGTCGCTTTGGCATGAAGGTCGTTGAGCCGCGCCCTGCGCTGGTACCTTTTACGCTTGGCGGCGATGAAGTGTTGTTTCGATCGCTTGCGGGCGTCTCTGCCGATATCATCGCGCGCTGCGGGAAAACCGCGTTTCGAGAGGCGGCGCTGTTCACTCACAAAGGACTCTCCGGCCCGGCGATCCTCCAAATCTCATCCTATTGGCGGCATGGGCAGAGCGTTGAGATTAACTTTCTGCCAACCCATGATGCCGACTGGCTGCGCAACCTGAAGCTTGAGCGACCCCGATCAACGCTGCGTAGCGCTTTGGCCTCGGCGCTGCCTGATCGGCTGGCTGAAACACTTGGTGAGCGGATTTGTTTGCCCTCCATACTCGCCGATGCGACCGATCGCGTATTAGAAAGCGCTGAACAACAACTTCGGAGCTGGCGGTTTACCCCAAACGGCACTGAAGGTTTTGCCAA
>JAYTMV010000433.1:0-4502 GCA_043728175.1 Sphingomonadales bacterium | reverse complement strand
CGTCAGCATGGGCTGGTCAGACATTGGCAGTTGGGATGCGCTCCACGATTTCGGGCAAAAGGACGAAAGCGGCAACGTCATCGGCGGAGACGTGATCGCGCTTGACACCACAAACACCCTCATCCGCAGCGATGCCTTGCGCATCTCAGTCAGCGGCGTAAGCGACCTCATCATCATCGCCAGCGGCAACGACCTCATGATCCTCCCACGCGGCGGCAGCCAAGCGGCAAAGGTGATCGCGGGGGAACGGAAGGGGTGATGGGGGGGACTCAAGCCCCTCCCCTTCAGGGGAGGGGTTGGGGTGGGGCAGTTCGGCCAGACTCAAGTTTCCAAATGTAGCACCCGCTGAAGTCCCCACTCCTCGCCTAAAGGCGAGGGGCTTTCAAGAAGGAAAAGCTGATCAAGCCTGCCTTAGATTCGGGCGCTAAGCAGATGGCCAGGGTAGTCAGAATTGAGACTAGTGAGCCTCATGTGTTGAATAAAAATCTAACTGCTTTTTAAATTTTCAGGGAGAAATGCGTCTGGTAATAGGAGCTTCGATGGCCCGTTTTTGAGGCTTTTTGCAATCTCTGTTTGACAAAAATCATAGCCATCATCTCCTCTGCGAGTCATACCATTCGCAATTTCCAAGGTGGTCTTCAGATAAATTACAGGCGCTACGATTGGTATAAATTGATTATCATTCTCGTATGAGGAAACTAAAAAACCTGACATTTTGCCTGTTGTTATATGTCGATATACCGTGATTAAACGATAGCCATGCCCACGCTTGCTTGAAGAGATAAAATACAGGATATTTGCATGTGTAAAAACTGCAATTTCACCTTGATGATGATGAGGATCTTGTCTAAATTTTTCAACAAACTTGAGACATTCACCATTTTCATCCCAAGAAATTTCAGTACGGAATACATAGTATGAATTCGGTTCGTCAGCAGATGTGCGAATTGTCACATATATACCAGCAATGTCTTGCTCAGCAGCCTCTCTAGAATAGCTTCCCAATTCCTTGCGTGAAACTTGGCCCATTGAAATCAGGTTGAGCGAAAAATGTCGGTCAATTAGAATTTTGTTATTAACAGACAGGCTGGCTTTGTTGCCACTTAGAAACTTTTGGAGAGTTGATACGCCGATGCCACATTCATCGGCAAACCCTGCTTGTGTTATTTTTTTCTTCCTAATTTCGGAAAGTATCGCTTGGCGATTGTTTTCATTTTGATCCAAATTTTTGTCCTCCCCGCCGCTGCTACTCCAAATTTTCGTATCAATGATGTTTTTCCCCTACATTATTTCCTTATTTGTCTTTTGCAGAGCGTCGTCAAGCGGCGCAAAACAAATTTGCGGAGTGGCATCTGCATTAACATGAAGGAAATGAAGATGGTTGAAACTGGTAACAATGATCCGTGCGAAGGTAACTGTGGCCCAGAAGGAGCGGAGTGTGATGGCGACTGCGATGGATAGAACCTGTGAGGTGGCCGCATTGCGGCCACCTCTAAGTCTCGACCGTCAGGTATCCAGCTCGAGGGGCGTAAATGCCTGTTGGTTTAGCTTTGACATTGCGGATGATTACGCGACGTTTAGAACGATGACGAATTTCTAGGCTTAGGATTTATTAAATTGCCTGCCCAAACAGCGCTCACCTTCTACAATAGCGATTTGCATTTACGAGATTCCGCCCTCAAACGGATCAACTACCTTCACGCCGCACCCGTCAAAATCGCGGACGTTGCGGGTGAGCAGGGTTAATCGGTGGACGCGGGCGGTGGCGGCGATCAGCATGTCGGCGAGGCCGGGATCGCGACCGCGTCCGCGCGCGTTGTCGAGTAAGCGTCCGGCTTCGCGCGCGACGGCAATGTCTATGGGAAGAATTTGGTCGTTATAAAGATGCACCACGCTTTCAAGCCAGTCGGCCAAATCGCTGGCCTTGCGCGTTGCGCCTTGGCGGTGTGCCTTGGCTATGCCGTCTTCGATTTCGGTGATGGTAACAACCGACAGCCGCAATGCGTCAGAATGCCCATCCATCCACTGCGCGAGTTCGTGATACGCCGCCTTGCCGGGAGCAGTCGCCGAAAGGATGTTGGTATCGACGAGGTAAGGCGCAGGATCAGAGCCCGGCATCGCGCGGCGCACTGCTATCGCGCGTGACAAAATCGCCAAGCGCATCCGGTGCCGCCATCAGCAACCGACCAAACGACGGCACGCTGCTGAGCGTCTGCCACTCACGGTAACTAAGGATGACGGCCTGTGGTTTGCCGTGGCGCGTGATCAGCGATGGTTCGCCGTTCACCGCCTCATCAACGACCTGCGACAGACCGGCCTTGGCATCACGAAGCTGGATCGTGCGCATTGGTGTGCATTCCTTATATGACTACTATGGTCATATATTATACTTATCGCCGTTTGTCGAGAGGCTTCTGGACTGTTTGGCCCCTTATTCGCCACTCAGAAAGCGCTTTCCTACGGATATATATTCATGATATGTTCCAAACATGATTGATGCCGTCACCCCTCATTCGCTCTGTCCAGCGCTTCACTGCGGCCCATCCGCTGTGCCACATTTTTCACATCGCGCGGGCTGCGTAAATATACCGATTCAGTGTCAACTTCCTGAGATTTGCGCGGTTTTTGAAAGGGGTGTGCTTCTTAGAATAATCACTTTCTCGCATCTTCTTCTTCGCGCCTTTGCGCCTTTGCGCGAGATCAATCAGGCCGCGTCGCGCGCCTTGAGGTTGCAAGTGCTTCACGCGAAGGCGCAAAGGCGCGAAGAGGAAAAGATAATGCGCGTTTTGGTGAGACCCCTTCGACAAACTCAGGACAGGCTTAGTGTGACTTTCTGAACAAATGTTCATCTTGGCGATCCCTTAATCGCCCACGAATGAGAAGGCCGTCAGCCCGCGTTCTTTCTCGCTGAAGGTCAGCGCGCGGCCAGCCGGGGGGGCGCTTCGCTGTGGGCAGTTGGGCCTTGTGCAGGCGGTGCAGCCGAGGCCAATCGGGGTCGCGTCGCCGCGTTTTAGGTCGATGCCGCGTGTGGCGGCGAGCGGGCTGGCGAGGTCTGCGGCGAGGCCCAAGCCTATGGCGAATTCAGCGCGGACGCCGCCGATGCGGCCGCCCTGGGGGTGGACGGTGCGGGCGAGGGTGAACCAGCGGCTGTCGTCCTCAAGCGTCACGAGCTGCGTGATCAGCCGTCCGGGCAAGTCAAACGCGTCATGCACGCGCCACAGTGGGCAGCGGCGCTCGGCCTCGGCAAGGGCTGATCCGCTCGCGCCGACATAGCGTTTTGAGCTTTGCCCCGCACGGTCGATCCGGATCATGAAGAAGGGCAGGCCTCGGCTGCCGACGCGGTGGAGCGTGGTGAGGCGGTGCGCGACTTGTTCAAACCCTGCGCCAAAGCGGCGCTGAAGCAGTTCCACGTCGTACCCTGTCCCCTCGCACGCGCGCAGGAACCGGGCGTAGGGCATCATCAGTGCTGCGGCGAAGTAACTGGTGAGGTGGCGGCGGTAGAGTCGTTCGCTCGCGCGGTCAGCAAAGTCGGCGCCGCGCACGAGTGCCTCGATCTCGTCCTTCGCCTCAAGCTGGGCAAGCTGATACGCCGCGCCAAAGGTACGCGAGGCGGGATCGAGCAGTTCGCTCAGTTGCAACTGCCGCGCGTGGAGATCAAGCCGCCGCAGCATATCGGGCATCACCTCAACCGGCAGGATGCGCAGCGAAAGCTGATGCTTGACGCGCAGCCGTTCATCGATGGCGGCATAAAGATCAGACGCAGTGAGGCGAAGCTCGTCCGACAGCGTTTCGGCCATGCTATCAAGATCGGCAAAATGATTGCGCCAACGCTCAATCTCGCGGCGGACGGGGGCAAGGGCGTCTGCGGTTTGGGGTGTTGCGCCGCCTACGCCGCGATCAAAGGCACGGGCAAAGGCTTCGGCGGCGTCAGGGCTGGCGGCGATCCATTCTTCAAGTTGGGCGCGGTCAATGTTGAGATCGGCAAAGATCGGATCGGCAAGACGGCGGCGCAGCGCCTCCGCCCCGCCGCCGGGCACATCGCCGGTAAGGCTGCGCGGATCAAAATCATAGCGCTCGGCAAGACGGAGCATGATTGGCGCGGTCAGGGGACGCTGATTACGCTCGATCAGGTTGAGATAGCTTGGCGAGACATCAAGGCTCTGCGCCATCACCGCCTGCGTCAACCCCAAAGCACGGCGGATGCGGCGGACGGCGTGTCCGGCGAAAAGCTTCTGTGTGGTCATCGCGCACATTTGTCATATAATTTACAATATGACAACAATTAAGGCTATTTATGCCACGCGGACACAAGAAAATTTACAGATTTATCTCGACGATGCAAGGCACCTTTGGCAACTTTGGCACGACCAAGAGTCACTTCACGAAAGAATTTGTAAAATGTCGTACCAAAATCATATTGCAACCACCCGTCAGCTTATCCAATCGAAAGATGGCACATGGAGCGGGATTGACGCCGAGGCTGTCACGCGGATGCGGCTTCA
>JAYTMV010000432.1:0-2996 GCA_043728175.1 Sphingomonadales bacterium | reverse complement strand
CGAATCCATTCGATGACATGACGGCGGTTTTTGCCCGTTGCGAATTCCCCAATCACGCGGCATAGCCTACGCCCATGCACGACGTTAAATATATCCGCGAAAACCCCGAAGCTTTTGACGCAGCCCTTGCGCGGCGCGGGGCGAAGGCGCAAGCCCAATCACTGCTCCTTCTCCGTGTTGATTGGGGAAAGCTAGACCAAGACTTGAACTTCGCACTGGCCGAACGCAAAGATGCGTCAAGCCAGATTCATAAGGCCAACGCTAACGGTGAGACTGTTCTCGCTAAGCGTCTGATAGATGAAGTGGCTCTATTAAAAAGACAAATTTCGAAGCTAGAAGCTGAAACAGAATTAGCCAAATCTAAACTTGACGAAGCACTTGCAGCCATCCCCAACCTACCCCATGCTTCCGCCCCGCAAGGCAAAGACGAAGACGACAACGTGATCGTCCACACGCGCGGCAGCATCCACAATTTCGGCTTCACCCCGCGTGAACATTTTGACATTGGTACTGCGCTCGGACTTGATTTTGAAACCGCGCAGAAAGTGTCGGGTGCGCGTTTCGTCTACTTACGTCGAGGCGCAGCACGGCTAGCGCGGGCGCTTGGACAGTTCATGCTTGACTTACATACAACCGAATTCGGCTATGAGGAGATAGCTCCCCCTATTCTAGTTCGTGATGCGGCAATGTTCGGAACAGGTCAGCTTCCAAAATTCAAGAGCGACCAATTTTTCTCGGCAGATATGGGCGGGCGGGATCGGCTGTTTGACGAAGCAACACCTAAGTTTGATGAAATAATGGCGCAGGTTTCCCAAAACGGTGGTTCCTACAAAGCAGCCATGAAAAACATGCTGGAGGAGGCGAAAACCGAAGAGCAATTCTGGATGATCCCCACTGCCGAAGTTAGCCTCACCAACATCGTGAATGGCGACATTTTGCCCGACACCACCCTCCCCCTCCGTTTCACAGCACTCACCCCTTGTTTCCGCAGCGAAGCAGGCGCGGCGGGCAAAGACACACGCGGCCTCATCCGTCAGCATCAGTTTGATAAGGTTGAGCTGGTTTCAATCGCCCGCCCCGAAGACTCAGACGCCGAGCATGAGCGGATGACGTCTTGCGCCGAGGCTGTACTTGATCGCCTCGAACTGCCCTACAGGCGGATGCTGCTCTGCACCGGGGACATGGGTTTTTCGGCGCAAAAAACGTTCGATCTTGAGGTCTGGCTGCCCGGCCAAGGCCGTTACCGCGAGATCTCAAGCTGTTCAAATTGCGGAGATTTTCAGGCGCGGCGGATGAACACACGCTACCGTCCAGACGGCGAGAAAGCGACACGCTTTGTCCACACGCTCAACGGCTCTGGCCTCGCGGTTGGCCGCGCGCTGGTGGCGGTGATCGAGAATTATCAGGAGGAGGACGGCAGTGTCACCGTTCCGTCCGCACTGCTGCCCTACATGGGTGGCGTAGAACGATTGACCCCATAAAGAACCGCTTGGGCTGAGCTTGTCGAAGCCTTGTCCTTTCTTCTAACGTTGCCCAAAGTAAGGACAACCCCTCGACAAGCTCAGGGTGAACGGAATTTTGAACTAATGCGCATTCTCCTCACCAATGATGACGGCATCAATGCCCCCGGTCTGGTCACGCTTGAGGCTATCGCGCGGCAGCTTTCGGATGATATCTGGATCGTCGCGCCTTCCGAAGAGCAATCGGGCGCTGGCCATTCGCTCACGCTCACCCGGCCCTTGCGCATCAGACAGCATGAAGAACGGCGTTTCAGTGTGGCGGGAACGCCAACTGATTCAGTGATGCTTGCGCTTGGCAAGGTGATGGATGCCAAGCCTGACCTGATCCTGTCGGGCGTCAATCGCGGCGCAAACCTTGCCGAGGATGTCACTTATTCGGGCACGGTGGCCGCCGCGATGGAGGGCACGCTTGCGGGCATTCGCTCAATCGCGCTTAGTCAGGCCTATGCCCGCGAAGGCGTAGGCGACAATGTCTCGTTTGTTACGGCAGAAGAATGGGGCGCGAAGGTGCTGCGCGCGCTGCTTGATGTACCCTTGCCCACCAACACACTCCTCAACGTCAATTTTCCAGCAACCACGCCCGACGCGGTCAAGGGCGTGCGGGTGACGGCGCAAGGATTTCGCGATTACAGTCGCCTAGGCATCGTAACGAACCGTGATCCGCGCGGATTTGAATATCACTGGTTCGCGCTTGGCGGGGCTAAGGAAACGCCAGCCCACGCGACTGATCTTGAGGCCGTGATTGAGGGCTATGTCTCGGTGACACCGCTGACGCTTGACCTGACCGACCGGGCAACAATGGCCGCACTCGCCGCGCGTTTTTGACGAACGGGGCCGATCCTCATAATATGACGTCATGACGCGTAACGGGGTAGTTTTGGGGATCATGCTGGCGGCGCTCGCCTCCGGCTGCATCCCCCGTTCGGCGACCACCCCAATTCGCACCGCTGACTCAGCGCCCGAGGCCGACGCACCCCGCATTGATCCGCAAATGGATACGGTGTTTGACGAAGCACCGGTGTGGGAAATGCGCCCCGTTGTCGCCAATGCCGCGACTGTTGCAGGCGGAAGCTACACCGTCGTCGCGGGCGATACGCTGCGCAGCATCGGCAATCGCACCGGCGCAGGCTCCGAAACGCTCGCCCGCGCCAATGGGCTTGAAGCACCGTTCATCATCCGCCCCGGCCACACGCTGAGTGTACCTGGTGGACGCTATCACAATGTTGGAGAGGGTGAGACGGGCATCGCCATCGCGCGCGCCTACAAGGTCGGCTGGCAAGACATTATCGCCGCAAACGCACTTGAGCCGCCTTATGCGCTGCGGATCGGGCGACGGCTTTTGCTCCCGAATGTGTCCACTGACTCCACTCTAGAAATGCGCGCATCGGCATTCAAACTCGACATTGAAGACATTCTAACCGGCGGAGAGCCTGCCGCCGTCGCCGAAGCCCCCACCGCCGCGCCGCAACCAGCACC
>JAYTMV010000431.1:0-6543 GCA_043728175.1 Sphingomonadales bacterium | reverse complement strand
CATGGGGGTATTTGTCGCTGGCTCAGTCGCCGGACACCGCCTCATGCTCGGTCGCCGCGACCTTGGCCCGGCGGATGCGCGCCCGCAATTGGCCGCAGTGCCGGGGCAACACCGGCTCGCGCTTGTTGATGTTTCAGGGCGCGTAATTGACCGGGTGTTGTTTACGGTGCGGTAGGGACTGTTAAGTTGTGGGATGAAGCTTCAAATCCGTTCGCCCTGAGCTTGTCGAAGGGCTCCCTTCTTCCTCGACGCTGGAGAAGAAAGGGAGGACTTCGACAGGCTCAGCCCAAACGGGTATGATTTGCTGCAAATTATCCCCCTAACGCAACACCATCTTGTCGCCGTCAATCACCAGCGTCCCGATCCGTGACAGGAATGACTGGCCGAGCAGCGAGACATCAAGCCCGTCGGCAACTACGGCACCCTCAACATCAAACGCCTCTTTGCGGCCAATCGCAACGCGGCCGATTTTCATAATCTGCCCGCTGACATCGCCTGATGCGCCGCGCGCAATGACGCGGAACTGACCCGGCGAAAACGGCAACCCAACATGCTTCGCATCGGCCATCGTCAGCACAACACTTGACGCACCGGTATCAACGAGAAAGTGAACCAACTGCCCGTTCACCTCAGCATCGACATAAAAATGGCCGTCGTCGGATCGCTCGATCACCTTGTCTATCGCGGTTTCCGGCGCGGTTACTGGTTCAGCGATTGCAACCACAGGCTGAACAGACGGGGCAGAGGAAGGCGCAGGAACCATGAGCCCAACAGCCACGCCGACTGCAATGGTTCCAATGATGAATTTTGCAAACATACCCCCTTGTGACAAAGCAAAGCTGCAATGCCCTGTGCAAACAGAGTTAACGAAGCGTTAGGAGGCCTCCGTTTTGCGCCCTGTAGTCGCAAAAAAATGGCTGATTCCTCACGAAGTTGACACTGAATCGGTATATTTTTCAAACCCCCAACCCGGCGGGATAGCAGACGAAATCGCAGGCAAAATGATCGTTAGACACATCAACCAAATGAAGCAAAAAGCCGCTGAGTAGGAAAGCTGTTTTTTATAATGGCTGGGATGCGGGGGGAGCGGACAGGCGGGTTTCAGCCTGACACATGGAAAAAACGCCGTTCCGATTATGGCCTTTCTGGCAGAAATCTCTTGCCGCAATTGGCAAAATCGTGAGTCAGTGTCGGCCACAATTGCGAGTGAGGTTGCCTGCAACCAGCAGGTAGCTCCAAAAACGATATTGAGGGGCTACTTCGCTCCTAACCTAGACAAGAGCGCCGCAATATTCAGGTCTCCCGGACCATCATCTTTCACAATTCCATCTGGCGTACTCCGGAAAAGTGCGCTCAAAATGATCTGGCGGTCCGTATCACCTGCTTTATCTTCGCGAGTTAGGGCAAGATACGTGGTAGTCATGACGGCACGCTCTTCCGCGTCGTTCCGAAGGTGATGCTCGCTCAAATAGAGCTTCGTCAAAATTCTGCCTACCCATAGCCCAAGGGTACTCACAATTACCAAACCGCCAGAAACTACGATATAAAGAGCAGGGTGTTTGTCATTAGCAGCGGTCAGTAAAAATGATCCTGCAGTCCAGAATGCCAGCCCGAGCAAAATGGTCGAAATTGGAAAAAACCAACACAGGCGTTTTAAGGCGACATCTTCCGCTACGCCGTGCTTATCGGCTTTGTCCTGCCAGTACTTTACGGGCGCTTGCAAATGCATTGCTTCTTCAAAGGTTTGTTGCACGGCACGAATTTCGTTGATGGCTTCAATCTGTTGCAAAGCAAGTTGTCGTTGCTGTTCATTCCATAATGTCCGTCTTCGACGGAGTGTTCGGCGGCCAATTCGCCCTACGCGTTGGAGCAACTCGTGCCAACGGGCATCCCGTTTATCTTCATCAGACTTGAGTTCATTGATAAACGTGCGTGCCGAAGCCTTTGCATTGACCCGCTCTTTTGAAAGGCGCTCGGCCAGCAAAGTAGATTCTTCAAAGGCTGGGAAAATCGATGCCAAAACGCCAAGCAATTGTCGTCGATTAGCCAAATTGGCAAATGTGATCGCGCCAGTCGCAAATGCATAAGCAGTAGCCGCACCTTCGTCGCCAGCTAGCTTTCGTACATCAATAATGGCCTGCCCTACAACTGATGCCGAAGGCAGTAAGTAGCCTCGGGTACCATTAAATGTTAACGAAATCAATCCAGCAATGGCCGATAGATCTTGGCTAGTTTGCTGATAGCTTTTTGAGGTGCTATAAATGGTAGAAAGGTGAGTTTGTACATGGGTACCAATGTTCGCGATATTTGTATCATTCGCCGGTAGCATCCAGCCCCAAGCCGCCTGTTCAGATTCGATCCAACGGTCCAATTCTGCCCAAGATTTCAATTCAATTACAGGAACATCATCGTTCAGCGCGATGCCTAACTTATACTCGTCTTTCATAACAACTTGTCCCCAAACGCTACCTATGACTATCAGGATAGGCAGGATCATGACAGTTGCCAACCCAGACAATTGGCTTGCCGTATTGCTCGCTAGTGAACCAATGCCAGTTTTTACGCAACCAGCAGCAAGGCGCGAACGTCCGAAATCCCATCGGAAACCGACATAATCGGAGTGGCGGCAGCGAAATAGTCCTTGACATTTTGTACTATTTATGTTCCTATAAATTGACTGCTATAATCAGACTAAACCGAGTTACAAAAAGATGAACAGAATCACCAAAAACCCAATTTCGTGTCAAAAGTGTCAAAAGTCAGATTGTTGAACAGAGGGCAGCATTTGCGCACGAGGCAGGCGAAGCCACACGCCCGCAAACTCACCTAAAACCGACATTCAAACTGAAACAACGATCTCTTCTCCAAGCCTCCCTTTAACGAAGAGCTTGAGATTGACCGTGGCTTAGAAATGGCGATACGGCGAATTCATGTTCAACGACATCTCCACCCCGCTCGCCCTTCTCCACACGCGCCGTTCGGGAAAGCCGCGTGATATGATCGCCCCTGGCCCTGATGCTGCTCAGCTTGACCAGATTTTGCGCGCGGCCATTCGCGTACCCGATCACGGGAAGCTTGCGCCGTGGCGGTTTGTGGTCGTCGGGGCGGATCAACGGGGGGCGCTTTCAGAACTTTTGGTGCGTGCCTACCGGGCTGAAAAACCTGAGGCTGGACGGCTTGAAATTGAGGCGATGGAGCAGTTTGCGCACCAAGCCCCAACGCTGATCGTCGCGCTTTCATCGCCTGTTAGCGAAAGCAAAATTCCGCTTTGGGAGCAACAGCTTAGTGTGGGGGCCGCGTGCATGAACTTGCTCACCGCGACGCACGCGCTCGGCTTTGTCGGTGGTTGGTTGACGGGCTGGCCCGCATATTCGGATATTGTGCGAGATGCCTTTGGCAATTCCGCTGAGCGGATCGCGGGCTTCCTGTTCATCGGCACCCCGGCACGCGCGCTTGACGAACGTCCGCGCCCGGAATTTGACGCGGTCGTCCGTCATTGGAACCCCTGAATTTAGGGGCTGACAACGCATCTGTATTAGTGTATTAAACTGCCATGACAGCAAGTGAGTCCAGCGAAGTTCCCGTTTATCTGCGCTTGCGGGCAATGCTTGCCGCATCCATTCTTGAGGGTGATTACCGTGAGGGCGATCAGCTTCCCTCGGTGCGCGCCTTTGCCGCGAGCCACGGCGCAAATCCGCTCACCGTTGCCAAGGCGTATCAGGCGCTACAGGATGATGGCCATGTTTCGGTCAAGCGCGGTGTGGGAATGTTCGTGGCGGACGGCGCGATTGAGCGGCTCCGCGATCAGGAACGTGATACCTTCCTCACCAAAGTCTGGCCGCGTATGCGCGCGCATATTGAGCGGCTGGGGATTGACCCCGTTGCGCTCGTTGCGCGTGAAATCGCCTGACATTGGCAATTCGCACACGCTAGCCTTATAGGCGCAGCATGGTTTTCAAACGTTTGTTCGGTATCACCAAAGAAGCCCCTCCCCGCGCGTGGAATGCGCCTGCGGGGCAGCGGATTTACGCGGTTGGCGATATTCATGGTCGCCGCGATTTGCTTGATGATCTGCTCACGCGAATTGACGCTGATGATGCGGAGCGCGGGCCTGCGCAGACGCAAATTATCTTTCTTGGTGACTTGGTTGACCGAGGGAGTGACTCGCGCGGCGTCGTCGAACGGTTGATCCAACTGCGCGAGGCGAGCGGCAATGTCCGCCTGCTTTCGGGCAATCACGAAGAATTGCTGATCCGTGTGTATGACGGCGATAAACGCGCCACTAGCCTGTTCCACCGTGTGGGTGGGCGCGAGACCATGCTTAGCTACGGCATGAGCGAAGCCGATTATGATGCGGTTGATCTAAGCGAATTGGCGGCACTCATTCCAAATTATGTGCCGGTCGCGCATATTGATTTCCTCAAAAGCTTTGATGATTGGATCGAGGCGGGTGACTATCTGTTCGTCCACGCGGGCATACGCCCCGGCCTGTCTATCGACGAACAGGAAACGAGCGATCTCCGCTGGATTCGCCGCGAGTTCACTGAACATAAAGGCGAATTCAGCCACATGGTGATCCACGGCCACACCATCACCGACGGCGTTGATGAGCAAAGCAACCGCATCGGCATAGACACCGGCGCATTTGCAACGGGCACGCTGACTGCAATCGGGATCGAAGGCAGTGAGCGCTGGTTCCTCTCGACCTGATCAGGCCGCCATTTCCTCCGCACTCAGCGCGTAAAGCCCCGCCGCCCCGGCCCGCGCCGACGCCGCAAGCCCTGACGCTTCCGGCACGATATGCGCAAGATAATAGCCAGCGACAGCGACCTTAGCCTTGTGGAATGCACTGTCATGCGCCGCTGCAATCCGCATTTGCCGTTCGAGCAGCCAGCCGCAGACAGCGACTGAAACCATTGTCAGGAACGGCGTGCTTCCCGCAAGCCGATCATCAATGCTTGCTTCAAGCATATACGCCCCTGCCCCTTCAATCAGATCAATCAGCGCGATCAACCCACTGTCCTGCGCCTCTGCTTTCATATCGGCGATAAGCGCGGCCAGCCCCGCCCCGCCATCTCCAGTTAGCTTGCGCCCGACGAGATCGGCGGCCTGAATGCCGTTGGTGCCCTCATAAATCGGGGCAATGCGGATATCGCGGTAATGCTGAGCAGCGCCGGTTTCTTCAACAAAGCCCATGCCGCCGTGGACTTGCACGCCAAGGCTCGCGATCTCACACCCAGCGTCTGATCCGTAAGATTTGGCAAGTGGCGTGAGGATATCAAGCCGCACCTTTGCGCCCTCTATGCCCAAATGCGCGCGGTCAACCTGACCCGCCGCATAATAGAGTAGCGCCCGCGCGGCTTGGGTCAGCGCCTTCATCCGCATTAGCGTCCGGCGGACATCGGGATGTTCGATAATCGCGACGGGAGCCGCCGTTTCAGCACCAGCGCGTGCTGACTGGATACGCTGCGCTGCATAAGCAATCGCAGTCTGCGTCGCGCGTTCGCCAATTTCAACACCCTGAAGACCAACGTTCAACCGCGCATTGTTCATCATCGTGAACATCGCGCGTATTCCGCCCATTTCGGGGCCGATCAAATGCCCCGTGCACGCGTCATCATCGCCAAACGCCAGCACGCAGGTCGGCGAGGCGTGAATGCCAAGCTTATGCTCAATTGAGACACAGCGCACGTCGTTGCGGCTGCCATCGGGGCGGATTTTGGGCACGAGGAACAGCGATATTCCTTTCGTCCCCCCCGGCGCACCCGGCGTGCGAGCGAGGACAAGGTGGATGATATTTTCCGCCAGATCATGTTCGCCAAAGGTGATGTAAATCTTGGTGCCTTTGATCAGGTAAGACCCATCGGCCTGCGGCGTGGCGGTGGAACGCAGCGCGCCGACATCGGAGCCCGCGTTCGATTCGGTGAGGTTCATCGTGCCAGACCATTCACCCGTGACCAGCTTTTCCAGATACATCGCGCGCTGTTCATCCGTCCCGTGCGTATGGATCGCCTCAATCGCGCCTTGTGTCAGGATCGGGCACAGCGTGAGCGCCATATTGGCAGTGCCAAGGCTTTCCAGCACAACCGTTGCCAGCGAATAAGGCAACCCCTGCCCGCCAAATGCTTCTGGCCCGTCAAGCGAGCCCCATCCGCCCTCGACATAGGCCTTATACGCGGCACGATATCCCTTCGGCAGGCTGACTTCGCCATCGCGCCACGTTGCGCCCACCGTATCGCCAATGCGGTTGAGCGGGGCCCATTCGCCCGCCGCGAACGCGCCTGCGCCTTCAAGGATCGCGTCAACCATATCAGGAGACGCGGCGGCGAAGCGGGGACTTCCGGCCAATTCATCGATACGGGTGACGGTTTCCAGAACGAAACGCTGTTCAGCGATTGGCGGGTTATGGGGCATATGATCACCGTGGCTTGCGTGAAGGGACGCGCCGTCCTAGCGGCATCCGATGGCAGGCGCAAAACCCGATTTTGAGACGATTGTCCGCCCCTACGGCGAGGCTGCAATTGCCGACGCCGCGGCGCTGAT
>JAYTMV010000430.1:0-8259 GCA_043728175.1 Sphingomonadales bacterium | reverse complement strand
GCGTCAAACGCGTGGAGCCGAGCAAACGTATCGACGACAAACACCTTGCCCTCGGCCACGATCGGCGCAGCGGCCAAACGTTCATATTTGGTTGTGCCCGAAATTTTGTTTGTCCAAACTTGGCCGACCGAAAGGCCAAGCGCCAGATGCTCAAGCACCTTATTTGCATTGCCGCCGGGTTGCGCCCAATCGGCGTTCGCGGCGGGTTCTGGCAGCAGGATTGCAACATCAGCCAGTGCCGGATCGGCCTCAACGCCGGTTTCCGCTGTCAGAATCGAGACGCGCTGGCCAAGCGTTGGCGTCTTGGGCTTTTTATCACCGCCGCCGCCACCGCCGCCAAGGATTCCGCAACCTGCCAGCGCAAGCACGCCAAAGCTTAGCATCAGATGTGCGCCAAATTTCTTCATTTTACTAAATCCTTGCTCGTCGCCGGTTCCGCTGTGTCCGCCCCTAAACCACCTGCCATCTGGACGGCGCGTGAACGGATGGTTTCGGGAACGCTTTCATCTTTGGCGATATCGCCGAATAGCTTTGCCGCAAGTTGGGGTTGGCCAAGCTTGATATAGGATAGCGCAACCATTTCGCCCGCACTGCCGAACCAAGCATTACCCGAAACGGCAAGCGGCTTAAGCCGTTCGATAACGACATTTGGTGTGAGCGTATCAAATTCAGTGACAGTCTGGCGGACAAGCGCCAGATCGCGCCACGGCTGAGCAAGACTGTCATCGCCTGCAACATCGGCAAAGCCTTTGGCCGCTGCTTGGGCGTTGCCGCGCTGTGCCGCAAGCGCAGCAAGTGCAATCTTTGCGGTCGCCCGGTAACCAGCATTTTTTGCGGTAGTGAGTTTTTTAAGCTGCGCCTCAGCTTCGGGCGTGTCGCTTGTCGCGAGCGTATCAAGCGCCTGCGACAATTGTTCACCGTCAACGCCAGCTTTGGCGACCTTGTCGTTTTCCCACCAAAGATAGGCGGCAAAGAGCGCAAGCGCAGCAATAATGCCGCCAACCAGCCAGCGCCCCCAGCGTTTCCAAAAGCTCTGCAATTCATCCCGGCGCAGTTCATCATCAACTTCGCGCAAGAAAGCTTCGTTATCAGGAGGCGTGGACGCCAAATTCATTCTCCACACAAAAAATTTCGCCCTCCTTAGCGGCGCGAAACCAATTGGGGAAGTATCTTGGCGATTGGTGTTGATTTAGGGTTTCGGCAGGTAAATCTGCTCCGGCCCCGGAAAGGTGCGGGTGCGGACGTCAGCGGCATATTCTTTGACCGAGTCTGCCACCGCAGTTGACATATTGCCGAAGCGTTTGACGAATTTGGGGGTGCGGTCAAACAGGCCGAGCATATCCTCGGTCACCAGCACTTGGCCGTCGCACTGTGCCGACGCGCCAATGCCAATCGTTGGGCAGGGCACTTTCTGTGTGATTTCAATCGCGATGGGTTCAAGCACGCCCTCAATCACCATTGCAAACGCGCCAGCATCGGCAAGCGCAATCGCATCATTCACAATCGCGCGTGCTTCGGCTTCGCTGCGACCGCGCACGCCGTATCCGCCGAGAATGTTGACCGCCTGCGGGGTCAGCCCGACATGCGCCATCACCGGAATCCCGCGCGACGTAAGGAAATGCACCGTTGGCGCAAGCGTCGCCCCGCCCTCTAGCTTGACCGCAGCCGCGCCTGTTTCCTTAAGCAAGCGCGCCGCACTCATAAACGCTTGTTCAGGCGAGGCTTCATAACTGCCAAACGGCATATCGACGATCACAGCGGCATGATAACTGCCGCGCACAACGGCGGCCCCGTGCGCGCACATCATCTCCATCGTGACCGCAACGGTATGAGGCAGGCCGTAAATCACCTGACCAAGAGAGTCGCCGACCAGCAGCATATCGCAGTGCGGATCAAGCAATTGCGCCATCCGCACGGTGTACGCGGTCAGCATCACCAGCGGCTCACCGCCCTTGCTTTGGCGGATGGTCGGAACCGTCAACCGCTTCATGGGCGTCGGCGTCGGGTTGGCGCGGCTGGTTGATGAATCAAACGTGAAAGTCGTAGACATTGTAGGTGATTACCACAAAGTTTCGCCAGTGCATCAACGAAATGCCCTTCCGTTAACGTCAGTCTGTGTTAGGCTGCAACAAAGGCAAGTTGGGAGACGGGCAATGTATGATCTGGTGATCCGGGGCGGAACCGTAGTTGACGGTAGCGGCGGCAAGCCATTCGTCGGTGACGTGGCCATTAGCGGCGGACTGATCAGTGCGGTTGGCGTAAACCTGCCCGAGGGCCGCGAAGAGATTGACGCAGGCGGAAAGATCGTCACCCCCGGCTTTGTCGATATCCACACCCATTATGATGGCCAAGCGACGTGGGATGCTGAAATGGCCCCCTCAAGCTGGCACGGCGTTACTACTGTCGTCATGGGCAATTGCGGGGTTGGCTTTGCCCCGGCCAAGCCTGACAAGCATGACTGGCTGATCGGCCTGATGGAAGGGGTGGAGGATATCCCCGGCACTGCGCTTGCCGAAGGGATGACGTGGGATTGGGAAACCTTCCCTGAATATATGGATGCGCTTGAACGCTTGCCGCGCACAATTGACGTTGCAACGCATGTCCCCCACGGCGCGGTGCGTGCCTATGTGATGGGCGAACGCGGCGCAAATAATGAAGCGCCGACCGAAATAGACATCGCCCAAATGTCCAAAATCGTCGAGGAGGGCCTGCGCGCGGGTGCGCTTGGTTTTTCGACGTCGCGCACCGTTTTGCACAAGTCGATTGACGGCGTTCTCGTCCCCGGAACGACCGCGACCAAGGATGAACTCATCGGCATCGGTCGCGCGATGGGCCGGGTTGGCCACGGCGTGTTTGAAATGGCGAGTGACCTCAAACGCGAATGGAATGAATTTGAATGGATGGGCGAACTCAGCCGCGAAACTGGCTTGCCTGTGACGTTTGCGGCGCTCCAATCGATCGCCAAGGAACTGCCGCTTGAAGAGCAAATCAGCGAAATGGAACGGGAGAATGCCAAGGGCGCAAACATCGTCGCGCAAATCGCCCTACGCGGCAACGGCATCATCATGGCGTGGCAGGGCACCGTCCACCCCTTCCGCTTTAAGCCAGCATGGGCTGAAATTGAGGCGCTATCTTGGGCTGAACAACTCGCGCATCTGAAAGATCCGGCATTCAAAGCGCGGATGCTGGCCGAGGCCAATGTCTTTCCCGAAAGCGATGTGATTGAGTTGCTCCATATCGTCGCTGGCGGCTGGATGGCGCAGTTCGAAATGGCCCCTGACTTTAATTATGAACCAACGCAGGCTGAAACTATTGCGGCGCGCGCGGCGGCGGCGGGTACTCCCCCGGCTGAATATGCTTATGATCTGTTGATGGGTGAGGAGGGGACTGGCTTTATCTACTTCCCAATCCTCAATTACCGCGATGGCAATCTCAATTTCCTCGAAAGCCTCCAGATGCGCGATGACTGCGTAAATTCACTGTCGGATGGCGGCGCGCATTGCGGTACGATTTGCGATGCGGCCAGCCCCACCTTCATGCTCCAATATTGGGTGCGGGATCGCGCGGGGCAGAGGATCAGCCTTGAAAATGCGATCAAGCGCCAGTGCTGCGATACCGCGCTGCTCTATGGACTGAATGATCGCGGGCTGCTCGCGCCGGGTTATCTCGCCGACGTCAATGTGATTGATATGGATACGATCAAGCTTGGCAAGCCGTGGCTCGCGTTTGACCTGCCAGCGGGTGGCAAACGGCTGCTGCAAAAAGCGGACGGCTATGTCTGCACGATCAAATCAGGCGAAGTTACATTCCGTAATGGTGTGATGCAGGGGCCAACACCAGGCGGCGTTATTCGCGGGCCGCAATATGTGGAAATGGCGATTGCGGCTGAATGATAACCGCGAATCACCTTGCAGCAGTGCAGATTCAAACATTGGCGTTCCAACCGATTCGGAACGAATAATTTTCCGAATACTGCTTAAATATGAAAAATAATGCGCCACAAATGCAGCTTAATTTGATAGGCGTAGAGTCCACCAGAACGACAATAGATACAACGTTTCAAATCAGTGCATATTCCCAACAAAGTGTCGTTGACATCATCCATCTTAATTTTAACCTCATATTTACCATGATCAACTGCGCAGGCTACTCAGCGCAGTTCGAACGCGAGGGAAAAACGATGTTGAAAAAATTGATACTTGGCCTGTCAGCCTCAATCGCAGCTTGCGCGCTTACCGCCCCGGCTATGGCCGCCAATATAATTCTTCGCGATACCAACGGTTCATTCGCCGCTGCGGGTGCAAGAGGACAGGCTGCGCTTTTCTCGTTTCAAAAAGCGGCTAATTTCTGGAATCAGACGCTCAATAACAATGTGACGATCAACCTTGAGATTAATTTCGGGCCGCTCAATGGGGGCGCGCTTGGGAACACAGCGACTTCGGGCGCTGTGATTGTTATTGGTGACGTTTATGATGCGCTACGTGCGACTGGCACGACAGCGCTTGACCGGATTGCCGTTGCCAATCTCAGGCCGCTCAATGCTGACGGCACCATCAATTTCCGAACAAATGCGCCGCTTGATCCGTCGATAAACGGAGGATTTGTTGGTGGTGGTGCTGATCCAAATCGCACGTTCATCGATGATAATGCGACGGCAAATAATTTCTTTTTCGATATTAACAGCGCGAATTTGAAAGCGATTGGCATTGATCAATTCGGCACTTTTGGATCGCCAACCGCAAATCGTTGCAGCAGGGCTTTCTTCCTTGCAGACTCGTGCATCACGCTCAATTCAAATGCCAATTTCGATTTTGACCCGACCGACGGAATAACACTTGGGTCATTTGACGCGACTGCGGTTGCCATTCAAGAAATTGGCCGCGCGCTTGGTTTTGGTTCAGGCGTTGATACTTATGATATTGTTGCTGGCAATCCCGGCCCATTTGGGCGGATTCCGCTTGATGATCTCGCGCTGTTCTCGGCATTCGATCTGTTCCGTTATGGCAACGCCTTTGATCCAGTGACGGGCGAAAGAATCCTGCAATTATCGGCAAACCGCCCAGCGTTTTTTTCAATCGACGGCAGTACGCCGTTTAATTTTGGCAATGGTTCAGTCGCCGAATTTGCTAGTCTTTCGACGGGTTCCTTCGTTGGCGATGGCAACCGGGCGGGCACTTTCAAGGACAATGACTCATTCGTTGATGATACCGGGCTCTGCTTTAATTCGTCGCGGCCCATTGGCATATTGGATGCGACGCTTGACCCTTGTGTCCTTGGGGTGATCACCGCCAATGATCTCGCGGTGTTTGACGCAATTGGATATAATCTCAACTTTGATATCTTGGCGCAGCCAGGATTCCGGTTTGATACCTCCCAAGTGTTTGGGCTTGCCGGGCTTGCCTCAGTGCCTGAGCCCGCGACATGGGCGATGATGCTTGTCGGCTTTGGTTTTGCAGGCTCTGCAATGCGTCGTCGTCGCAATAATATTCGGGTAACCTACGCCTAATTTATTGAAATAAGCGCAGGTCAAATGGCCTGCGCTTATTTCATTCTTGGTTTTGGTTCACTCTTGCACTCTTAGCAATCCGCGCTAGCATCCCTTATAACAAAGTTGGGGAGCGCATTACCGATGCGGCATATCGCAATTGTCGGGTCTGGCCCGGCAGGTTACTACACAGCAGAGGCGCTCCAGAAAAAATACGGGGATGATGTCCGGGTTGATATTATTGACTGCTTGCCGGTGCCTTATGGTTTGATCCGTTCAGGCGTTGCCCCCGATCACCAGTCAATCAAAGCTGTGGCGCGGCGTTACGAGACAGTAAATCTGGCTGATAATGTGCGCTTCGTCGGCAATGTTACCGTTGGCAGGGACGTTAGCATTGCTGAGTTGCAGGCGCTATATGATGCGGTTGTTTTAGCAACTGGTGCGCCTGATGATCGCGCGCTTGGCATAACGGGGGATAATCTTCCCGGTGTTGTCGGTTCAGCCGCGTTTGTTGGCTGGTACAATGGCCATCCTGATTTTGCCGCGCTTACGCCGCCGCTTGGTGGCCCCGGTGCGGTTGTGGTTGGCAATGGCAATGTTGCGCTTGATGTCGCGCGTATCCTTGCCAAAACGCGCGGCGAATTTGCGGGCGCTGATATTGTCGCGCACGCGCTTGATGCGCTCGATCATTCAGGGATCAAGCGTATTTCGATCCTCGGGCGTCGCGGCCCGCATCAGATCGCGATGACACCCAAGGAACTTGGCGAGCTTGGCCATCTCGCCCGCGCGACGCCTTTGGTTGACCCTGCCGATCTGCCGCCCGAGGCTGACGACGCGCTGCTTGAGCCGGGAATGCGCAAATCCGTGACGCATTTACGCGAATTTGCGCGCAATGGCGCTGCAACCAAAGATATTGCGCTCGATTTTGATTTCTTCGCCATGCCCATCGCAATTGAAGGCGACGGCAAGGTGGAGCGGATTATTGTCGAGCGCACCCGGCTTGATGAGAATCTCCGCTCGATTGGTACCGGTGAGCGTTACGCCATTCCCTGCGCGCTCGTGGTGGCGTGTATCGGCTATCAGACGCCGCCGATTGTGGGCGTTCCCTATGAGCATGGCCGGGGACGCTTTGCCAATGCTGACGGTCGGATACTCCCCGGTCTCTACTGCGTCGGATGGGCACGGCGCGGCCCGAGCGGCACCATTGGCACCAATCGGCCTGATAGTTATGCTGTGGTCGATTGCCTTGTCGCGGATATCGGCGAAGGCGGCAGCAAGCTTGGCCGTCCAGCGCTTGATACGCTGCTCGGCGAACGCGGGGTCAACATTGTCACATTCCGCGATTGGCAGAAAATCGAGGCCGCCGAAGTCGCCCGCGCACGCGAAGGTGCACCGCGTGAGAAATTTGTTGATATTGCCGAGATGATGGGCGTGCTGGGTTGAACGATTATGATCGGCCCGCTAAATATTATTGGCGGTCGGGGAATAGCTCAGCCCGGTAGAGCACTGCCTTCGGGAGGCAGGGGCCGGAGGTTCGAATCCTCTTTCCCCGACCAGATTTTTGCGTTGAATTTGACGGCATGAAACGATCATAAACGTGCTGAAATTCTGTTTGCGACAAGTTTTCGGATGCTCAACTTTTCCGTTGCAGCCTGCAAAGGCTGCCGTCGCCTCGTGCTCGACTTGGCCTGTCCTGAGCGAAGTCGAAGGGGGCTGGGCTTTTTCATGGCTCACAGCGGAAGTGATAAGAACCTCTTCGCGATCTTCGCGTGAACCCAGCAGCGCATTTTTCACGCTAAGATCGCGAAGGAAATAAGGCCGCGAAGTGCTTTCGCAAAACTATCACCAAATCCGTATTGCTTTTGTTCCAATTTTACGCTAGGAGTTTTCCTATCGCAAACTCCAGCCAAAAGGAACCTCCTCCATGCCTCGTTCACCTCGCAAGCCCGCCGCTGATTACCGCACTGATGCCCCGCGCGTTGATGGCTGGACGTCTGAGCGTCAGGCGACCTTTCTGATGACGCTGTCGGAAACCGGGCTGGTAAGTGAAGCGTGCAAGATTGCCGAAATGAGCGTTGCCTCTGCCTATGCGCTGCGGCGTGAGGCGCGTGGGCGGGCGTTTGCGCTTGGCTGGCGCGCGGCGCATCTGCTCGCGCGTGACCGGCTTGAGGATGTTCTGCTTGAAGCCGCGATTACCGGCGTTGAAAGCGTTACCGAACGGATTGAGGGCACGAGCTTCCGCCGTGCCCTTAATGGCAATTTGTCGATGGCAGTGCTCAATCGGCTCGACAAACGCGCGGCGGCACTTGATGACCGGGCGATTGCGGTAGCGCGCAGCATAAGCGCGGCGTTTGAGGATTTCATCACGCTGGTTTTTGACGGCGGCGACGACAACGCAGTTGATGCATTTCTCGCAGAGCATCCCGATCCGCTCGCAGCGCAGGTTGAGGAAGCCGCCCGCGAACATACGCCAGCGCCTAAACTTGTTGAGAAATCCGCCACTTTTTCACGTCCTTCATTGCCCGATCAGCTAGTGATTGACCCGATCACGACATTGCAGGCGTCACCCATCCCGTGCAGTTGCCCGGCGGATCAAGAATTGGTGCTGCTTGAGGCGGCGTGAGCAAAAGAAAGCGCGCCTCGCGTCCATCACGCGCACCGACGGAATCTTTTTTTGGCGGAGCGGCAGGGATTCGAACCCTGGATGAGCTTTTGACCCATACTCACTTTCCAGGCGAGCGCCTTCGACCACTCGGCCACCGCTCCGCATTGCT
>JAYTMV010000429.1:0-2995 GCA_043728175.1 Sphingomonadales bacterium | reverse complement strand
ATTACTGATCTCAACCGCATGTATATGGAAATGGATGAGCTTTACGTCGAGCAGATGGGGCGCGGCTATGCCTGGCTTGATACCGGCACGCATGACAGCTTGCTTGAGGCATCTGAATTCGTCCGCGTGATCCAGAAACGCACCGGCGCGCAAATTGCCTGTCTTGAGGAAATCGCCTTCACTCAGGGCTTTATTGACCGCGATCAACTGCGCGCGCGCGGCGAATTTTTCGCCAAAACCAGCTACGGCAAATCGCTGCTCGATCTGGCTGACCGTGCGGGTTAAGGACACCCTGTTTTGAGCGTTGGGCGCTTTACCAGCTATAATATCCTTGGTTCGGTCGTTCCGCTTGTCCTGACCTTTGTTACGGTGCCGCTCTATATCCATCTGGTTGGGATAGAGCGCGTCGGGATACTATCGCTGGCGTGGCTATTGCTTGGCTATTTCGGGCTTTTTGATCTCGGGCTTGGCAAAGCAACCGCATTTCGGATCGCGGCACAGAGGGATGCCCCGCCGCAAGATCGCGCGGCAACGCTTTGGGGGGCGTTGATTGTCAATGTTGGGATGGGCGTCATTGGCGGGCTGCTGCTGTGGGCGGCGGCGCATGTCTATTTCAGCTTTTATTTCAAAGTGGCGCAAACGCTGCGGCCTGAGATCCTTGACGCGGTGCCGCTGCTTGCGCTTTCAGTGCCGGTGGCAACGCTGACCGGCGTGCTTACGGGCGCGCTTCAGGGGCGTGAGAAATTTCTCGAAACCAATGTGATTTCGGCGGTGACGACGATCCTGTTCCAATTGCTCCCGCTCGGGGTTGCGCTGCTCTGGGGGCCCACTCTGAGTGGGCTTTTGATCGCCGCACTCCTGTCACGCGCAGTGGCACTCATTGCGCTGTGGCGGATTTGCGCGCGCGAATTCACCGCTGGTCATAAACCAAAAACTGAGCGCGGAACGATCATGGCGCTGCTGCGCTACGGCGGCTGGGTGTCATTCAATGGCTTGATCGGGCCGATGCTGGTGATTGTTGATCGGTTCGCGATTGGCAACGTCCTCGGCGCGGTGCCGCTCGGGCTGTATCATGTGCCGTTCCAGATTGCGAAGCAGCTTGCGATCATCCCCGGATCGCTCACCAGTGCGCTTTTTCCTAAATTGACGATTGCCAGCGTGGAAGAATCGCGCCTTCTCAACCGCAAAGCCCTGCTCACGCTCGCGGCGACCATTACACTCCCGGTGATGATTGGCATTTTTGCAATGGAGCCGTTCCTCAATCTTTGGGTTGGGCGCGAAATCGGGGTGCAGTCGGCACCCGTGGGGCGGATATTGCTCATCGGGTTTTGGTGCAACGCGATGGCACTTGTGCCCTTTACGCAGTTGCAAGCAGCGGGAAGACCGCGCACGGTGACGCTGATATTGCTGCTGCAAATTCCGCTCTACCTTGGCGCACTTTATGTGGCTATGATCTGTTACGGCATTGTCGGGTGCGCGGTTGCGCTCGCTGCCCGGTTTGGGGTTGATTTCATAATGCAGTCGCTTGCTGCCCACCGCCGAATAGAGGCTGCGCCTGCGCTTGGGGGATCGCTGATCTTGCTGATTGCCGCTGCTATCTTGTCAAGCAAGCTGGCTTTGAATGATCCGCTCTGGTTTGCGGGGGCGGCAGTGCTGATCAGCGTTGCGAGCTTTGCTGCTTATCGGCTTTTGCCCGCCGACGTGCGCGCCCAAATGATCGGCATGGCACAGCGGTTTTTGCCCGCACGGCGCGCATCATGATATCGGTCGCAGCGGCGGTGAATGACCGCGCGATCCTTGCAGACTGCCTTGCGCGATCACCCGATATCGTGGGCGGAACGCTTAGTCTGAAAACCTATGAAGGCTTCGCAACCGCAGGCACCGCCTATAATCAGGCGCTTGATGAATGCGATGCGCCGTGGCTGCTGCTCGCGCATCAGGATGTGTATTTGCCAACGGGCTTTGCCGCGCGGATCACCCATGCGCTTGAGGCCTTGAGCAAGACCGCGCCTGATTGGGCGGTTGCAGGCGTTGTCGGCGGCACGCAGAGCGGCGCAGTTATCGGCCAAGTCTGGTGCTCGGGTAACGCGCGGTTGATTGAGGGCACGGCTGCATTGCCCGCACGCGCGGCCACACTTGATGAATTGATCATCATCATTCGCCGCGATTCTGGACTCCGGTTTGATGAGCAATTGCCAAGCTTCCACCTTTACGCAGCCGATATCATCCTGAGCGCGCAAACGGCGGGACACAGCACCTGGGTTGTGGGTGCGCCAGTCGTCCATCACAGCCGTCCCGTGGTCAATCTTGGCGGCGGCTATGCGCAGGCGTGGAATTATATGCGGCGCAAATGGCGCGCGCAGCTTCCCATCCCCAATCTTGTCTGCCCGATTACGCAGTCACGCCTCACGCTGTGGGAAAAGGATTTACGGATCAGATTCGCCAATCGCGGGCGCAGCGCACGCGGCGATGCTCCGGGTGATCCGGTTGAGATTGCAAAGCGTTTGGGGTTTGAAGGCGGTTGAAGTTGATTTTAGTCAGATTGAACCAAGCTAGATGTATTCCGTTATTTTACGCACTCTAAAGAAAACTCCTCCGCGCCCTCCGCGCCTCCGCGTGAATCAAAACTAGCCTTATCGTGAGCGATATTGTTGATTTATTTCGCGCGGAGGCGCGGAGACGCGGAGGAGATTGAGGACGCGGCGATGCTCCTGGTGATCCGGTCGAGATTGCAAAGCGTTTAGGGTTTGAAGCGGGTTAATGCTCAACCGACTGTGAGGGGATATAGCCCAATTCCTCAGGCGCATGGCCTTCGGGATCGGGATGGATCAACACTTCAGTACCGGGAAATTCGGCCATCAGCTTGGCCTCAACTTCGTCCATCACCCGGTGGGCCTCAAGCACGGTCATCGCTGGATCAACCCAGACGTGAAACTGAACAAAATCATGCGCGCCGCTGGTGCGGGTGCGCATGTCGTGGATGCCGCGCAGTTCG
>JAYTMV010000428.1:0-2401 GCA_043728175.1 Sphingomonadales bacterium | reverse complement strand
AGCTGGTTTTACCACTGTACGTGATCTCGGTTCGGCACAGCTTGTTGGCTTTGTGCTGCGCGATGGCACCGCCAAGGGTTTGATTCCGGGATCGCGAATCCTTTCAGCAGGCACCTCAATCTCGATTATCGGCGGCCACGGGGATGTATCGGGTTTCCGCCCCGAAGTGAACGCAGCGCTTGATGGCGGCAACACCTGCACCGGCGCGATCCAGTGCGCAGCGCGGGTGCGCGAAGCCTCCAAACGCGGGGCCGATGTTATCAAAATCACGGCAACTGGCGGCGTGCTAAGCCAACAAGGGCGGGGCCTGGGCCAGCATTTTACCGATGAGGAAATGAGCGCCATCGTCACCACCGCGCACGGGCTTGGTCTCAAAGTCGCCGCCCATGCCCACGGCGCGCGCGGGATCGAAGGCGCAGCAAAAGCAGGCGTCGACTCAATTGAGCACGGCACCTTTGCTGACGCCGCCGCGCTCAAAATGATGAAAGCGAACGGCAGTTACATGGTGCCAACGCTAATGGCCTTCACTGGCATTCGCGAACGGCTTGGCAAGAATATCTACACGCCAACGGTTGAAGCCAAGGTACGCGAGACGCTCAAGTCGGTCGGTCAAGCGCTCAAATCGGCGCGCGAAATGGGGGTTCCTATCGCCTTTGGTACGGACTCAGGTGTGTTTGAACATGGCCGTAACGCCCAGGAATTTGAGTTAATGGTAGATTTGGGTGGTCTGACCCCGGCACAAGCAATTGCCACCGCAACCACGGGTGCTGCCAAACTGCTTGGCCTCGACGGCGAAATTGGGAAACTTGCGGTCGGCTATTCGGCTGATATTATCGCCGTCACGGGTGATCCGCTCGCCAATGTCCGAACGCTTGAAAAGGTTGATTTTGTGATGGTCAGGGGCCGCGTAATCGAGTGAGTACGGCGAACAAGAAACAGGCGCTTGGATCAACCAAACTTGCCGAAATCGGCAAAAATGTCCGTCGCAAACTCAAAAAACATGACCGCGTCGAGATAGTCTCGGGCAGTGGGCTTGACCTGTACATCGTCCAGCATTTCATGACTGAAGAGGAATGCGCAGAAATCATTACGCTGATCGAGAGTGGTGCCTTCCCGTCAAAGCTCTATGAAGGCACCGAGCAAAAGGGCTTCCGCACCAGTTTTAGCTGCAACCTTGATCCGCACCACCCCACCGTCGCGCGCATAGAAGGGCGGATTTGCACGTTGATGGGGATTGACCGCCGCCACGGCGAAACGCTCCAGGGGCAACGCTATGATGTGGGACAGCAGTTCAAACCGCATTATGATCATTTCTTCCCAAGCCAACCCTATTGGGAGGATGAGCGCAAATCAGGTGGTCAGCGCAGTTGGACGGGGATGATTTACCTCAATGAGCCGGAAGGCGGCGGCGAAACCAATTTCCCCAACGCTGGCATGTGCGTATCGCCGCGCACCGCGATGCTCGTGATCTGGAATAATATGGATGATATCGGCGCGCCCAACACGCTCACCCTCCACGAAGGCGTGCCGGTGAGCGCAGGGCGCAAATATATCGTCACCAAATGGTTCCGCGAACGTTTCTGGGCGGTTGCTTAAAAACTGTGCCGCTTCGGCGCTGAACCCTGATTTTTACGGCAAAAGTAAATAGGATTTCTGATCAAAAAGCACCGGGGCTGCACTGCTGCAACCCCGGTGAGTCCTATAATCGTCCTGGAGGAACGAACATAATGCTGGGTTGACGTTGGGGAGAACCCAGCATATTTCACTTGATATTGAGAATCACTCTCATTATCAAGTGAAATATGGAGACGCCATTGCCCTGCCCTGATTTGCAATTTATCGCCCGTGAAACCTGCCTGACGCGTTCAGGCTCTAACGTCCGGCACGTAGTACGCCCGACCTGTGCGGCGCTCGCGCTTGCACTCGCTATGACGTCAGGGGTCGGTCGTGCACAGGTCGCGGGTGATGACGCAGAAACAGGTGCAACGATTACCGTAACGGCAACGCGCGTGCCGCAAAACGTTAATGATGTGCCCGCCATCGTTACCGTAAAAAGCGCTGAGCAGATTGCCGATGAGTTAGCCTCGGATATCCGTGATCTCGTTCGCTTTGAACCCGGCGTCAGCGTCCGCCGTGCGCCATCGCGATTTTCGGCTGCGCTTGGATCAACCGGGCGCGGCGGCGCTGAAGGGTTCAACATTCGCGGGATTGAGGGCAATCGCGTTCTAATCCAAGTTGACGGCATCCGCGTGCCCGATGGTTTTTCCTTCGGCGCGCAAGCGGCGGGGCGCGGCGATTATGTTGATATTGGCATCGTCAAATCGGTTGAAATTCTGCGCGGCCCATCCTCCGCACTCTATGGCAGTGACGGGCTGGCAGGTGCGGTCAGTTTCATCACCAG
>JAYTMV010000427.1:0-3118 GCA_043728175.1 Sphingomonadales bacterium | reverse complement strand
GGATAATTCGCGAAATATGATCTTGGCCTTCGTGCTGTCGGCGCTTGTGCTGATTGGCTGGACGACCCTGTCAGAACGGTTTTTCCCGACCCCAAAGCCCGTCACAAGCGCGACTCAGGCGAGTACCGCTGCGTCAAACACGCCGGTAACCGCCCCCGTTGCGCAGGCTGCATCGAAGCTCCGTGATGTTGCGACAGTGCGCGCAGAATCGCCGCGTGTCACAATCGATACGCCTAAACTCAGTGGGTCGATCAACCTACGCGGCGCGCAAATCGATGATCTGGTGATGACGGCGTATAAGGAAACGATCAAAAAGGATTCGCCCGCCGTCCGCCTGTTTGCGCCAAGCGGCAGCAAGAACGCATTTTTCTCTGGCTTCGGCTGGATCGGCGACGGTGTTCAAATGCCAAATGCGCAGACTATATGGCAGGCAGATCAGCCGACCCTAACCCCCGAAAAGCCTGTCACACTCCGCTGGGCCAACACGACAGGCCAGAGTTTTGCGATCAAAATCTCGGTTGATCGCGACTATATGTTTTCGGTCGAACAAAGCGTTGGCAATACGGGCGCTGGTGCAATCGCAGCGCGACCATATTCCTTTGTCAGCCGCTTTGGCCAGTCGAAGGATCTTGACACCTGGACGAACCATGTCGGGCCAATCGGTGCCTTTAATGACAGTGTAAACTTCGACGTTGATTTCTCAACGCTTGATGAAGCGGGTGCCGCTGGTACGCGTTTTCAAAGCAAGGGCGGCTGGCTTGGCTTTGGTGATCTCCATTGGCTGGCCGCCGTTATTCCTGCCAAGGACGCTGCTATTGATGCTGGTTTTCGTGCCGCTGATGGCAGCTATCAGGCTGAGTATACGCTGCCTCAAACCGTAATTGCGCCCGGCAAATCGGCAACTGCGACAACACGTTTATTCGCTGGCGCAAAGGAAGTGCGTTTGCTTGATGGTTATGAAGACAGCCAGTCTATCGTAAACTTCGGCAAAGCAATCGACTGGGGCTGGTTTGAAGTGTTTGCCAAGCCTTTCTTTTATCTGCTTGATTGGCTGTTTAGGATGGTGGGCAATTTCGGTGTTGCGATCATGCTGCTGACGCTCATTGTGCGCGGCGTCATGTACCCAATCGCGCAGCGCCAGTTTGCGAGCATGGCCGCGATGCGCGTCGTACAGCCCAAAATCAAGGCGCTGCAAGAGCGTTACAAGGATGACAAGCCCAAACTGCAACAAGAGATGATGGGTCTTTATAAGACTGAAAAGATCAACCCGATGGCGGGCTGTCTGCCGATCCTCATTCAGATTCCGGTTTTCTATGCGCTTTACAAGGTTTTGATGGTCGCCATCGAAATGCGGCATCAACCGTTTGTGCTGTGGATCAAGGATTTGTCCGCGCCAGACCCCGCGCACGTCCTCAACCTGTTTGGCGTGCTGCCCTTCACTGTCCCTGCTTTCCTCGGTATTGGCGTGCTTGCAATTTTGCTTGGTATTACAATGTATCTCCAATTCAAGCTCAACCCGGCTCCTGCTGATCCAGTTCAGCAGCAGGTGTTTGCGATAATGCCGTGGATGATGATGTTCATCATGGCACCATTTGCGGCGGGTCTGCTGGTCTATTGGATAACCAACAATATCCTGACAATCGCGCAGCAGAAATGGCTTTATTCACGTCATCCTGCGATGACTGAGCCCGTAAAAGCGTGAGTTTTTCCGCAGACGAAACTGAAGTCGCGCGCAAGATTTTCAGCGGCCCGATTACGTTCCTCAAATCCGCGCCAAGCCTTGAGTTTTTGCCTGATCCATTGGTCAATGAGGTCGCGTTTGCGGGGCGTTCAAACGTCGGGAAATCATCGCTGCTAAATGCTCTCACCAATCGCAATAGCCTCGCGCGCACGTCAAACACGCCGGGGCGCACACAGGAATTAAACTTCTTTGATGTCGCAGAGCCACTCCGCTTTCGCCTCGTTGATATGCCGGGCTACGGCTTTGCCACTGCGCCCAAAGAGGTTGTTAAAAAATGGCGGCACTTGATCAACGACTATCTTCGCGGGCGTCAGGTACTCAAGCGCACGCTTGTCCTGATCGACAGCCGCCACGGGGTCAAGGATGTTGACCGTGACGTGATGGAAATGCTTGACGCGGCAGCGGTGAGCTACCGGATCATCCTGACCAAAGGTGACAAGATCAAGGCTAGCGAACTTGAAGCGGTTCACGTCCAGACTATCGCAGAAGCGCGTAAACGAGCGGCGGCGCACCCCGATGTGATTGTCACCTCAAGTGAAAAAGGCTTTGGCCTGCCCGAACTGCGTGCAGCAGTGATTGAGGCTGTGAGCTAACCACCCGTTTCCCGTTGCAATCGCTTGGCTTTCGCTCTCTATTGTCCCCAAGATAAATTGGGGACATATAATGCGCTTAAAATTCATCGCCGCCTTGCTCAGCGCGGCCATCGCCCTGCCCGCTTCGGCTCAAACGATCCGCCCTGATCAAGAGGCGTTTCGCGGGCTTTACAAAGAACTGGTTGAAACCAACACAACACTATCGGTTGGAAGTTGCACACTCGCGGCGCAGAAAATGGCTGAGCGCTTAAAAGTCGCTGGCTTTGCTGAAGGTGACGTCACGTTATTTTCAACGCCCGAACATCCAAGAGAAGGCGGCCTCGTTGCGATCCTCAAAGGCAGTGATGCCAAGATTAAGCCAATGCTGCTCCTCGCCCATATCGATGTGGTTGAGGCACGACGTGAGGATTGGACGCGTGATCCCTTTACCTTGATTGAGGAAAACGGATTTTTCTACGCGCGCGGCACGCTTGATGATAAGGCGCAGGCGGCGATTTATACTGATGCGATGATCCGCTTCAAGCAGCAGAAATATATCCCCAAGAGGACGATCAAGCTTGCACTCACCTGCGGCGAAGAAACCACCTTCGCCTTTAACGGGGCGGAGTGGCTGACCAAGAATCGGCCCGAACTGATTGCGGCTGAATTTGCAATCAATGAAGGCGGCGGCGGCGTGCTTGATCCATCAGGAAAGCGCGTAACACTCTCGATGCAAGTCGGCGAAAAAGCGGTGCAGAATTACCGTATCGAAACGACCAATCCCGGCGGGCATAGCTCGCGGCCC
>JAYTMV010000426.1:0-3771 GCA_043728175.1 Sphingomonadales bacterium | reverse complement strand
AACGGCGCGGTGCGGATTGGCCCAGCGGCGGTGAGCCACGGTAAGCTGACGGTCAAGGTCAACGAAAAACCAACTATCGTCCAGCCCGCGCCCTTTAGTCGCGGCGAAACGGCGGTTGAACCATCAAGCGATATTGAGATTAAGGAAGAGCGCAACTCGGCGTTTGTGATTGCGGGTGCATCGCTGGCTGACATCGTAAAGGCGATCAACCGCATCGGCGCATCGCCGGGCGATCTCGTCGCGATCCTTGAAGCGCTCAAACAAGCGGGCGCATTAAAGGCGGAGCTTGTCATTATATGATTACGCCGACTTCCCCCGCTGCATCCACGACTTCCGCTGGGCCCGACCCCGCGCTTAAGAAAGCCGCGCAGGGTTTTGAGGCGGTGTTCCTGCGCGAAATTATCGGGGCAATGCGCAAAGGCAAGCTGGCTGACGATATTTTTGGATCAAGCGCGACGGATAATTTTCGCGAAATGGCTGATGCGCGGACGGCTGATGAAATGTCGAAGCTTGGCCATTTTGGGATTGCGGGGCTGATTGAAAAGCAGCTTACCAAAACAGCGGGAACGACAAAATGAGCGACCTCCTCTCAATCGGCGCATCGGGCATCAGAGCCTATTCGCGCGCGCTTGCAACTGTCAGCGATAACATCGCCAATGCTCAGACGCCGGGCTTTGCGCGCCGTTCGCTGCGGCTTGAAGAGGCAACAGCGGGCGGAGATGTCGTCTTTTATCGCAACACGATCCGCCCCGGCGGCGTACTCGTTGCTGGGATCGACCGCGCAGTCAATCAAATGCTGATTGATGATGCGCGCGTTGCGGGCAGCGATTCTGGTCGCACCTCGGCACGGCTGGACTGGGTGCAGGCGACTGAGCGCGCACTTGATGACGGTGTCGGCGGGGTCGGGGCTTCGCTCACTGCCATTTTTAACAAAGCCGATCAGTTAGGTGCAGATCCCGCAAATCAGGCGTTGCGCAGTGGCTTTCTCGCTTCGGTTGATGAGGCGGCATCGGCCTTTCGTCGTACTGCGACTTCGCTACAATCGGCAGCCACTGGCGTTGCGAGCGACGCACAGGGCAGCGTTAATCAACTCAACACCAATTTGATTGCGCTTGAGCGTATCAACGACGGGCTTCGCCGCGCGCGCGATGGTTCATCCAATCAGGCGAGCCTGCTTGATGAGCGAGATCGGGTGATTGACGAAATTTCAGGAACGCTCGCGGTCAATTCAAGTTTTAACGCACGCGGCGAAGCGTCGCTGCGGGTGGCTGGGCCGGGAGGTGAGTTGCTCGTCGATAACGGCGCAGTGGCCACCGTTTCGCTGAGCATCGCCGCAGGCGGTCAGCTCAGTTACGGTCTTACGCCGAGTGCAACGGGAACGCTGACACCGATTTCGGGTCGCCTTGCCGGCCTATCGGAGGCCGCAACGCAAATCGCGGGGCAGCGCACTGGCCTTGATACGCTCGCGAACCAATTTTCGGCGCAACTCAACAGCGCTAATCAAGCAGGGCGCGATGCGCTTGGCAATCCGGGTGTTGCGTTGCTTGATCCGGGTGGCGGTGCAGCCTCAATCGCCGCGATTGCGCTCACACCAAATGATGTGGCGGCAGCGGACGCGACTTCAACCAATGGCAATATTCTGTCGCTTGCAAACCTACGTGGCCCTGCTGGAGCTGAGGCGGGCTGGGCCAATATGGTCGCGCTGCAATCCCAAGCTACGGCTGCATCGCGCGCGCAGGACGCGGCAGCCTCAACGCGTCGTGACGGTGCATTCGATGCGCGTGATGATCTCAGCGCGGTTGACCTTGACCGTGAGGCGGGCGACCTGCTGCGGTATCAGCAAGCCTATGAGGGCGCGGCGCGAACGATCCAGGTTGCGCGCGAAACGCTCCAGACCATCCTCAACATTTTCTAAGGGGCTGCGCGATGATCAACAGCACTGGCAACCGCCTGACCATGGAAATCCGCCGCCAGTCCAATCTGGCGCAGCAGATCGCGCGGACGCAGATTGAGGTTTCGACCGGGCGGCGCATATTGTCCGCATCGGATGATCCAGTCGCCGCTGCGCGCGTTGCGACGATCCGGCAGGCGCAGTCTGACGATAGCGTTTGGAAAGCCAATCTCTCGCTCGGCAGTTCGCTGTCGGCACAGGCGGACTCTGTGCTTCAGACGATGTCTGAACGGCTTGCGCGTGCGCAAGAATTGATCGTTTCAGGCGCAAATCAGAGCCTTTCGCCTGCTGATCGCGCCACTGTCGGGCTTGAGCTGCGTGGTATTGCCGATGAGATTGATAGCCTCGCCGCGACGCGTTCGTCACTTGGTGATCCGCTATTTGCGAATGGCCCGGCAACTGCGATCCGGTTCGGCGAGAGCACGGTGTTCGCGCCAGTGCCAGCGCGCGCCGATGTGTTTGAAACCGGCGGGAGCGCGATCAGCGCGCTTGTCCGCACCGCAGCGACCTCAGTTGATAGTGGCAACGCGGCGCAGATTGGGGCGTCCCTGACGGCGATCAAAGGCAGTGTCGATCATGTTGCCGACGCCAATGCCGATGTTGGCGTACGCGGTGCATGGATTGAACGCCTGCGCGAAACGCTCGCCTCACGCGGGATTGAATATGCCAGCGAACGTTCAGGGCTTGAGGATACCGATCTGAGCGAAGCGATCGCGCGCCTCAACGGCCAAACGATCACGCTTCAGGCGGCCCAAGCGGCATTCGCGCGGATCAACAGCCAGACGCTGTTTGATATATTAAGTTAGTGGCCGTCATTGCGAGCGAAGCGCGGCAATCCAGTAGCAATGGTGGAACTGGATTGCCGCGCTTCGCTCGCAATGACGGGGTGGTTTTTCCATTCAACTTTTCGCACGCGCTGCCGTTATTCATGATGAAGCGCATAGTATTTATATAAGGGTTTACCGCAGATGTTCGCAGGGGTTGGTATCGTTGTTCTGATCCTGATGGTGTTCGGTGGCTTTGCGCTCACTGGCGGTAATCTGGGGCCAGTGATGCACGCGCTGCCACACGAGATGCTGATCATCGGCGGGGCGGCCATCGGCGCGCTGATCATTGGCAATTCTGGCAAGGAATTGAAGGCACTCGGTGCGTGCGTCGGGAAGGTTTTCAAAGGCCCGCAGTATAAAAAGCAGGATTATCTCGACTGCATATTTCTGGTGTCCAAGCTGATGAAGATGCTGCGTACCGAAGGGCCAGTCGCGGTTGAGCCGCATATCGAAGCGCCCAAGGAGTCCGCGCTTTTCACCGAATATCCGAGACTCTTGAAGGATGATACGCTGATCCACTTGATCTGCGATACGTTGCGGCTGGTGGTTGTTTCATCGGGCACGCTTGACCCCCATGCGGTTGAGGAAGTGCTCGATAATGCAATTAAAAGCCACCACCACCACACGATGGGCCCAGCAGAGGGACTGCAAGGCTTGGCTGACGCGTTGCCAGCGCTTGGGATCGTTGCGGCGGTGCTTGGTGTTGTGAAAACGATGGGGTCGATTGATAAGCCGCCCTCAGTGCTTGGCGGGATGATTGGCTCTGCACTGGTGGGCACGTTCTTGGGTGTGTTGCTCGCTTACGGATTGGTGGGGCCATTTGCTGGCCGCGCCAAGCAGATTATCGAGGCGGATTCGGCGATTTATCATGTCGTGAAGCAGATCATCATTGCTTCGCTCCACGGTCATCCACAGCCGCTGGTGATTGAGGCGGCGCGCTCTGGGATTGAACATTCAAACCAGCCAAGCTTTGCCGAAGTGTTTGATGGGATG
>JAYTMV010000425.1:0-5779 GCA_043728175.1 Sphingomonadales bacterium | reverse complement strand
GAAAGACAATGAGAATGAGCCGACGCTTCCCAGCGAACGCATGGACGCAATGGCTGAGCGCGAGCAGTTCATCCTTACCGTCTGTGCCAATGGCTATGGCAAGCGGTCTTCGGCCTATGAATATCGCCGCACGGGTCGCGGCGGGCAGGGGATCACTAACATCGATAATATCGACCGCAACGGCCTCGTCGTTGCGAGCTTCCCCGCGTCAAAGGGTGAGCAACTGATGCTTGTCACCGATCAGGCGAAGATGATCCGTATGGAAATTGCCGGAATGCGTGTGATCGGTCGCAACACGGGCGGCGTCCGCCTGTTCAACGTCGCTGACAATGAGCATGTGGTGAGTGCCGCGCTGATTGAGAGCAGTGATGATGAGGATGAAGGCGGCGAGGCAAGTGAGGCCGAGGCGTGAGCGCGGCCACCGCCTTCAAAATCTTCACCGCTGATCAGTGGGCGCAGTTTGTGAGCGACGGCGTGTTTCAAGGCGCGCCCGTCGATCTGGCGGATGGCTACATCCACCTCTCTGCCGCTGATCAGGTGCAGGGTACGCTTGATAAGCATTTCGCTGGGCAGATAGGATTGGTGATCGCTGAAATCGACCTTGCAGCCGTTTCTGACACGCTGAAATGGGAAGTCTCACGCGGTGGCGCGCTGTTCCCGCATGTTTATGGTGTTCTCAATATGGCTGCTGTAGTGGGTCATAAGGCGATTTAAGGCCTGTTATAGACCCTTCGCAACTGGATGCGTTGCTTTCCAATCCATTGCGCTGCGGACGCGCCGTTCGACTGAAGGATGAGTGTAGAACAGTATCTCGGCCACTGGATGCGGGCGGGGATTGCGATATTCTGCGGTCTTGGCTAGCGCGCCTGCCAACGCATCGGGGAGATTGACCGTCCTCAATGAATAGGCATCGGCTTCGCTCTCGCCAATACGGGTAAGCCCGTTCGTGATTGGCGAAGCAAAGAGCGACAGTAGCGAGATGATAAATATCAACACGGGAAAGCCTACGGGATCAGCAATCGTCGCATTGCTCCCGAGCAGCCGCGCGATACGCGGAAACAGTCTATCGGCAAGAAAGAAGAACAGGATCGAGAGCAGCGATAATACCACCACTGACCGCCAGACATGATGCAGCACATAATGGCCGATTTCATGCCCAGTCACCGCTTTGACCTCATCAAGCGATGCTTTGCCAAGCGCAACGTCCGATATCGCGATCCTGGCTGAGCCCATCACGCCTGAGACATTGGCGGTGAAATTATTTGATTGGCGTGATCCATCATAAATGAAAATGCGGTCATGTGGGATTTTGGCTTCGTCAGCCATCTCAAGCAGGGCCGCCCGAACTGGCCCTTGGGGAAGAGGCTTATAATCGTTGAAAAGCGGTTCAATAAGGATTGGAGAAATGAGGAGACCAACGGATACCGCAAAAGCGGAGAGCCCGCCCGACCATATCCACCATGTTCGCCCAGCCTTACGAATGAGCGCATAGACGCCGAGGAAAAACAGTCCGCCAAGTAGCGATGCGATGCCAAGGCTCATGGCACTCTGACCGAGGTAATCGGCGAGTGGCTGGCTGGTGCGCCCATAGCTGGTTTCGCGCCACCAGCCTTCATACAACGCCCACGGCAGCGAGATCAGTGATGAAACTATTAAGAAAACCGCGCAAATGAGCCATGTACGAAGCGCAAAGCCGCGTGCCGCAAGTTTGGCGGAGAGCTTATCGAAGATACCGAGCCGGATGATGATCCAACTGGTCAGGCCTGAAACGACAAGCCCCCAGAGCAGCAACCAATGCCCCCCAGCGGTATAGGCAGCGGCTTTCGCCAATGCCTCAGGGCCGAGACCGTCAATGTAGGCGGCAGTCGCTACTGCTGGATCAAATGCCATCGTGGCAACCCTCAAACCCGTTCGATGATAATCGCAGGGGCCATGCCGCCCGCTGCGCACATTGTTACCAGCCCGCGTTTAAGGTCGCGCCGTTCAAGCTCGTCAAGAACGGTGCCGATCAGGATTGATCCCGTTGCACCAATAGGGTGGCCGAGCGCGCAGGCGCCACCGTTGACGTTCACCTTATCTCGGTTGAGCTTCATGTCGCGAATGAACTTTTCGGCGACGACTGCGAACGCCTCATTGATTTCCCACAGATCAATATCATCGGGCGTCAGGCCCGCCTTGGCGAGCACCTTGCGCGCGGCGGGGACGGGTGCGTTGAGCATCAGCGTCGGGCAATCGCCTTGGTTGGCAAAGGCCACAATCCGTGCGCGCGGCTTGAGACCGTTCTTTTCGGCATAGGCCTTGGACGACATAAGTAGCGCGGCGGCACCGTCAACCACGCCCGAGCTGTTCCCGGCATGGTGCACCCCTGTCCAGTTGAGATCAGGATATTTCATCTGGATCAGCTTGCGGAAGGTGAGCCCGCCAAGGTCAAAATCGGCGATCCCATCGAATGACGCCTTGAGTGCGGCCAGCCCCTCCATCGTTGTTTCGGGGCGCGTGAATTCTTCATGGTCAAGCGCGACAGAACCATCGTCATTATAGACCGTGACGAGTGATTTGGCGAAGCGCCCTTCGGCAATCGCGACCTTGGCCTTTTGCTGGCTATCATAGCCAAGCGCATCAACATCAGCGCGGGTGATGCCCTCCATCGCAGCAATCGCATCGCCGCACACGCCTTGATGAGATTGCGGATGCTTCAACATAAGCCGCATATTGCCCGAACCCATGCCCATCGGCTTGATTCCGGCGGCAGCCTCTTCAGCGCCAATCGTCTGCGTGTAGGACATCATTTCAGTGCCACCCGCAATCATCAGATCTTCCATGCCTGACATGATCGAGGCTGTGGCGAGATTGACTGAGGTGATGCCGCCGCCGCAGAAGCGGTCAAGCGTCATCCCCGATGCTTTAACGTCATAGCCCGCATCGAGTGCAGCCATCCGGCCAAGGTCGCCGCCTTGCTTGCCCTTTTGGGTGCTGGTTGACCAGATAATGTCATCCACTTGGGCGGTATCAAAGCCGTTGCGATCTTTCAGAGCCTTGAGCACTGTTGCGGCCAGATGCTGGGGATGGAGGTGCGAAAGCGCGCCCTTGCCGGGTTTGCCAATCCCGCGCGGTGTGCGGACTGCATCAATGATATAAGCGTCGGCCATAGGTAATCCCCGATGAAAATTGCGTGTGTAGAGTAAGCTTTGACAGATAGTGATTGCGCTGCAAGCCCGAATCTGTGTCCCAAGTCAAACTGTAAACAAACTTGACATAGTTGACATCGTTGACACCTAATCGATACTTTTTACACTCAATTTGTCCCATTATGAAACAGATTGAGTGTATCAAATCACCGTGATGCCACCGCGCGCAGCGGCACATAATCGGCCATCGTTGGTTTATCGATCACCTTATACGGAATGCCCTTTGGCGTCAGGAAGAAGCGTTCCATTTCCTTGCGGCTGAACGGACGTGATCCAAGTCGACCAAATACCGCCATTTGTCCGCCAGTTTCATCCACCGCGCGGTCACGGTCAATGCCTTTTGACATTGCAAGCGCTGGTGAAGGCGTTTTCACCCATGCAATCAGTTCTGGCATTGGCGCGGGTGAGAAGCCGTAGAAGTTTGGCTGGCTATCCGGCGACGTGAGTTGAATGACCTTCATTCCGTTGCGACCATCGGCAACATAGGCGAACAGCGACGCGTTGGTCGTGCCGACGATGACATCCTCAGCATCGTTCAATTTGCCGCCAAATGTTTCCTTCTTATAAATTACGGGTGCGCCTGGCTTCGTGATGTTAATGATCACCAGCCCCTCATCCTTTGCCGCGACATAGGCATAGGTACGGGCAAGATAGAGTTTACGCGCATTGGCGAGTGGCACCGTTCCAGAAGGAATGGCGGTTGGTTTTTTCATGTCTGTGACATCGAACAGCTTAACGCCTTCGGCATCGGTTACCCAAAGATAGCGGAACTGGATCGCGCTTGCCCGTGCATCGTTCATCGGGATTGTCGTCACTAGCTTTGGCTTGAGCGGATTATCGAGGTCAACAACAACCAGACCGACCTTTGCGGTGATATAGGCATAATGGCCAGCAAGCGTGATGTGGCGCGCGCCGTTCAGGACACCGTCGGGATTGAAGGTTGCGTTGCGCTTCAGGAAGTTGTTGCGGAATTCGCCGTCAGCCATCGTGTTCACGTCAACCATGAACAAGCCTTCAACGCTGTCAGTGATGAAGGCATAATTATAGATAGGGTGGAACGCTTGCTCCTCATTCATTTCGCGCAGTTCAGGCGTATTGCGCAACGGATTGATCGGCTGATTAGTTGGCAGCGCGACGCATGTTGCATCGGTTGAGTCGACCCGCGTGTCATGGCCAAGTGGCGAGAACGGCGCGGTGATAATTGACTCTGAGAAGCCCTTGTTACCGATTGAAGCGATATCATAGACTTGGAAGCCGCCTTTTCCTTCGGCAACGAACATATATTCGCCGCGCATCTGGAGACAGCCAACCTTACCCTTGGTGCCCTGATGAACATTGCGGAATTGCTCTGCCCCCGCTGATTCACCCGATAAACCATCAGAGAACAGCTTGCCGCGTGTCCATTCCTTCAGCTCGCGGCCATTTTGATCAACGTGAAGCTTATACCAGTCAGGGAAGGCATATTTCTGAAGATAGGAACCAATGACGGTCTGTGGTTCATCCCATTCGGTAACGCGAATGGCCTCAAACCCGCCTTCAAGCCCCGTCCAAGCGTTCATGCCCACAAAGTTCACGAAGTTGGTACCGAGAAGCATGAGCTGCGCCATTATCGCATTATTATCTTCTTCAGCACTCACGTGGCAATCGCTGCACCCCTTGGTTTCGGTCGTCCGAACCGTGTGCGGGAAATGCGGCGCGAAGGCCTGACTTGAGAAGCCGATTGAAGAAATCGGTGGCTGCTGAATGTAAATGCGTTCGCGGTTGACGTTGGTTGAGGAAAGCACCAGCGCTGATGTTGAACGAACTGGCGCAATGATGTTGCCCTTGGTCGTTTGGTGACGGCCAAGCTGGAACATTTCATCGCGCGCGACCTGCGGATTATAGGTCGCGAAATTGCGCGTTTCTTCGCCACCATATTTATGGCTCTTGGTCTTCCAATTGGCCTCAATCGGCAAATGGCACCCACCACATGATGTCGTCCAGCTTAGATGACACGTGAAGCATGTCATCTTGTCATCACCGTGCGCGCGGTCTGCTGTCGCAATACCCGGCCCCCAGCCGTAGCTGGCGTTTTCAGTGCCGCCCGTTTTGCCCATCAATTTGGCGCGTGCGGCCTTCATATTATAGCGCTTGTTAGTTGGATCGACAGTATCTTTGACGAGGCTGACCTTCCACTCAAGCTTTGGATCAACTATTGAGCGCTGCATGAGGACGCGGTTGCCGTCATCATCATAGAACCACTCAAAACGTTTTTGACCATCGGGGTTGCGCAGCAGCGACAGGTTCGTGCCCTGCGGCGGTGCGGCGGGGCCAGAGGTTAGCAGCGTCGGATATTGATCGGCCGTTCCGTGACAATCTTTACAGCCGATTTCGATGGCATTGGCGACTTCGGTGTAGATCAGGCCGTTGCCGTGGCTATCCTGCGAGAAATGGCAGTCGGCACATTGCAGACCCTTTTCGGCGTGGATATCCATCATATGGACTGTTTTGCCGGGGTTCACACCGGGCTCAACCCATTTCTCTTCGCCCTTTTTACGCCATTTCTCGGGATCGTTGGGGTCAACAATCTTACCGTCAGCATCAAGCAGATT